>JBJEJT010000425.1:0-1716 GCA_051878255.1 Candidatus Cryptobacteroides sp.
CATTTGTTGCGCACCCGACCGGACTGGCTTTTGAGCCGGTTGAGCCAAATCCTTGCAAATTTAGCAATCTGTTTTGGATTTTGACAATTTATTTTCACTGTTCGTCATCCACTTGCCGCCTAACGCATCCGCTGATAGTATTCTTTCGGCGTGAGCCTTGTCTGTTTCTTGAAATAGCGGTTGAAAGAGGACAGGGAATTGAAGCCGCTTTGCTGGGCCACCTCCTCCATATTCATACGTCCGTCACAGTACATTCGGTTTATCAGCCGGCAGGCTTCCTCCACCCTGTAGCGGTTCACGTATTCGTAGAACGACATCCCCACGCTGTGGTTCAGATATTGGGACAGGTACTTCATATTGGTACCTATGCTTGTGGACGCATCGCGCAGGGTCAGTTCCGGATTGAGGAAGATTCTGTCCTGCTCCATCGCTTTCTCAAGTTTCCTCCCTATGAGTCCGTCTTTCCAATCTTCCGGCTCCGGCGTGGTCCCATCGGAGTTGCCGGGGATGTCGGAATTGTCGGAGATGTCGGGACGGTCGTGGCTGTCAGCGTTGTCTGGGTTGTCAGGGTTGTCGGGGTTGTCAGCCAACGGTTCCCCGTCTTCCGGCATATAAGCTATATGTACGGCTATATGGTGCCGCGCCAAAACGAAAACCGCACTCAGGGCAGCCATAAACAGGACATTATAGATGGCTTCGCTCAGCCAGGAGGTGTTGTGGAATGCTATCGGATAGATTGCCTCGAACAGGAGGAAGATGGTGCAGGCAACGATGACCCACTGGACGTCGATATGTTCGAGACAGGAATAGTTTTCTGCAAGGAGACGCCGGTACCTGCGGGCGGAGACTGCCACCCTGACCACCGTGTATATGGACAATATCAGGGAGACGGCGTAGGCTCCAGAAAACAGGAAGTCATTCGGGAACACCAGATAAGCCGGAATGAACAGAGCCTGCACCGAGACTGCGGCGGCTATCCCAGAGTTCGGGAGGGAACCGGGGTTTGCGGCTTCGATGAAGAAAGAACATATCAGGGGGATGAACACCAGGTCCGTCAGGTTCACGAGGTTGTCTGCGAACACGCTGTATTTGACGGATTCGATCAGGAACACGGCATCCTTGAGATAGGTGAACGTTAGCCATAGTGTGGAAATGAACAGGAGTTTCATCATCCTGCTGCGCTTGCGCTCCGGGAACAGCAATACAGACCAGAAAATGCAGAAGAGCGTGACTGCTCCCCTTGTCTCGTGTGCCAATGCCTCGATTGTGTCCATCGTTTCAGTTTTTGGGTGACGGCAAAGGTACCGAAAAACTGAGAATGACAGCCCATATTACGGATATTTTTTGCAGATTGCGGCACTTTTTCCCTCAGGCAGTATATGGATGGGAAAGATTTTCAGGGATGATGCAGGTTTATTTTTGAAGAATCCTTAAATTTGCAGGCTCATTCGGATAAAATAAAGACAACAGATATGAAAAACTTCGTAGAAGAACTCAAATGGAGGGGAATGATTCAGGACATTATGCCCGGGACTGAGGAGAAACTGATGGAAGGACCTACGGCAGCATACGTGGGGATTGACCCGACAGCCGACTCCCTCCACATAGGACATATGGTAAGCATAATGATACTCAAGCATTTCCAGGAGTGCGGACACAAGCCTATCGCTCTTGTGGGCGGTGCAACCGGGATGATTGGCGACCCTTCGATGAAAT
>JBJEJT010000426.1:0-1713 GCA_051878255.1 Candidatus Cryptobacteroides sp.
AATGGTCTTGGCGGACTGCATAGCCACGAGATTCTTCCTATAGGCTGTCTTGCCTACGGTTTCGTTGCTTGCGGAAAGATTGAGAGTCAGCAATGCACCGGAAACGCAGTGGAATGATGACGGGGGAATCGGTGTCCACAGGTCTTCGCACAATTCAACTGCAAAACCGACTTTCCCGCATTTGAAAATCAGGTTGGGGGATATGGGTGTGACATCTCCGGCATATTCCGTGACTGCATTGTCTTCGCCGAGGAAATCCTCTCCGGACTTGAACCACCTGCTTTCATAAAATTCGGCATAGGCAGGGAGATAGGTCTTGGGCACGATGCCAAGCACTTTCCCGTCCCTGAGCACCACGGCGCAGTTGTACAGACAACCGTCCACCCTTACCGGTGCCCCCACGACCACCGTGCATTGCCTGCCCTGGAGATGGGCTGCAATCTCCCTCACAGCCTCTTCCGCGCCACCAATGAGCAAATCCTGGGTGAAGAGGTCGGCGCAAGTGTAGCCCGTAATGCACAGTTCCGGGAATACAATGAGACTTGTCTGACGCTCTGTTGCCTTGTCTATCAGGTCTTTGATTCTGTCCGCATTACGCTTCGGCTCGGCAATGGATGCTTCCGGGACGCAGGCGGCAACTCTGATGAATCCGTAATCCTTGTCCATATTACCTGAGTTGATGTACTTTCGCGCTGAATTTGTTGGTTGTGCTGACGAGTGTCATCAGTCCGCTTTTCTCGTCAATGGAACTTACGGTCAGGCTGATTCCGTCGAGCATCAGTTCGTTCGCCCCGGGACTGGCGACCCATTTCACACAGGCTTTGGTCTTGTCTCCCCTTTCCTTTGGCATAGTCTCGCAAGTAACGGAGTACCAAACACTTGCATCTTCCTTGAAAACGACGAATGTACCGTTTTCACTTGTGCTCATCTGCCAGGTTAGAGGGTCGTAATCCAGCACACTCTGTCCTTTGACAGTAAGGGATGCCGTTCCTCCCGTCCACACGTCCGGGTCGTTTTCCTGGCAGGACGCCGCCGTCAAGATGACTGTCAAGGCAGTCAGTATGATTCTGTACGATTTCATCATTTCACTGTTATCTGTTTGTAAACGACTGCTTTGCTTCCATCGGTAAACCAGACTTCGGCTTGCAGTTCTCCTGATTCACTTATTTCCCATTTCCCGTCTTCATCCACATTCACTTCCGTGGAGTTGAAATACCATTTTACCTGCTCGACATCCCCGGCATTGAGTATCTCGAGAGGGATTCTGGTCCCTCTTGCAAACGAACCGTCTTCAGCCCTTACGGAGCTGCTCAGTTTGATTGCCATAAACTTTGTCTGCCAGTCGCCTGTCCCTTCTTCCTCGCTGCTTCCGCCCGTGACTGTAAATGAGACACTTCCGTCAGGTTCGAGGGTGATGTTCTCCACTTTTGTCCCAGCTGTCTTGTCGTACCAGGTGCTTAAGGCATAGGACTCGTCGAGGGATGTATGGCTTGAGTACGGCCAGAATAGTGTTCCCAGGGCATTGTAATGTGAGGTGTAGAAAATGGGGCTGAAAGAAAAATCTCCATCATAAAGGTAACTGTTCCTCATCCCTTTGGTCGGCTCAACCAAATCGGCGTACTGGTGGGACGGATTCACATTGACCTCATTGCTGTTCTTGCTCCACACCGAAGATTTTGTCTGGTCTATATGATATACAAGCAGTCCGCTGCC
>JBJEJT010000427.1:0-1711 GCA_051878255.1 Candidatus Cryptobacteroides sp.
TTGACGATGCCAAATAAAGAATTCGTTTCATAAGATAGTGTATTATAAGTGTTTGTATTATGTTTGCTACCAATTCGGATTTTGTTCCAGCGCCCGGTTCTTGTCTATTTCCGACTGAGGAATCGGGAAGAGATAATGTTTCGTCTTATCGAATACACGGTGCTGGAATACGGGATATGTGATATTCCCGTCGGCATCCACCGCGACTCTGTGGACAGTCTTGTTGTCCACGTCTTCTGCTATCATCCATCTGCGCACATCCCAGAAACGGTGGTTCTCGAAACAGAGTTCCATCCTTCTTTCGTGACGGACTTTTTCGCGCAACTGTTCCTGAGTGAGCCCTGCCGGGAGTTCCACCGTGCAGTTTGCCCTGCGCCTGATTGTGTTGATAAGTTCCGTGGCTTTGGACAAGTTGGAAGCCCCGCCCACTTCAATCAGGGTCTCAGCATAGTTGAGGTAAAGTTCAGAAGTCCGCATTATGGCGAAACGGCGGTAAGTCCAACTGGCGTGTGTCACAAGATTATGGTTCTCATCCAGATATTTTCTTGTGAAATAGTTGGTACGGATGATGGAACCGATGTTGATGTTGTCTTTGCCGGTGGTGGAGATGTCTATAGGACGTCCCTGAAGCATCGCTCCGTTGTACAGGATACAACTGTAGAACCTGTCATCCCTTCCGTTCCACGGATGCTGGGGGTCGTAATCCGTAGCCTTTGGATTGATGATCTGTGTGTTGTCTTCATTGTAGCCAAGTACGGGCACCTCTCCGGTTGATTTCATTTCGAAATCATCCACCATCTCCTGCAACGGACCATCAACATTGAAGGCATTATATCCCAGAGGCATTGCATATACATCCCACCAGTAACATTCATAATGCTCGGAGTTCTTGGTCCATATTATTTCAGACTGGATTCCGGGCTTATTGAACATATCCGAATACGGTTTTGTGAGAATATAACCGTTGTCTTCCGCTGTCTTGAGTGCCTGTCGGCAAGCATCGGAAGCATCTTCCCATCGGGTCAGGTCATTGCTGCGGTTCCAATACTTGCTCGCCCAATAGAGTTTCACCTGGGATTGGATGACTTTGGCAACCACGGATGTAAACCTGCCGAAGTTGGCGTCATCGTGTTTCGGTGGAAGATGGAGCATAGCCTCATCCATATCGGAAAGAATCTGATTGACAGTCTCCTCGGCAGTCGCTCTCTTGATTCCCTCAAGAGACGACACATTACCGGGATCCAGCACTTCATTGATGATGGGAACACCACCCCACTGCTTGAAAAGCAGGAAATAGTAATAGCCTCTCAAGCCATACGCTTCGCCCAAAAGTCTCTCCTTCCTGTTGCTGGCGCCTCCGGTACTCAGATCCTCAGGGATCCTGTCGTAGTTGCGGATAAACATATTGCACCGGCGTATACAGCCATAGAAGTCGCTCCAATTCCTTTCCAATGGCATCTGAGTAGGGTTCCAGCTTCCGAGGTTGATATCGAAAGGACAGGCAGGGTATCCTGAAGCCTGCTGGAAACCGATTTCATCAGTGGCACCTCCCAATTTGTACCTTCCGGTCAAGTCTTCAGTATTGCACTGGAAGTCCGGCAGATAGATGTAGGCATTGTTCAGATACCTCTCGGCTGTCTCGATCTTGGAGAAAAGTTCCTCTTCAGTGAGATTGTCGCCTGGTGCTCTCTCCAGAAAGTCCGTACAGGAC
>JBJEJT010000428.1:0-6962 GCA_051878255.1 Candidatus Cryptobacteroides sp.
CCAGATGGTTCTCGCCCTCGGTATCGGAGTTTTCCACATCTGCCTTGCAATGGTCGTGAAAAGCATAGGATACACGAAACGCTTCGGATTCAAGAAAACCGTGGGCACCTGGGGATGGACCCTGCTCATCGTGGGAGGAATCATACTCGCTGTTTTCGGGACTATGGAATGGCTCGGCGGAGAGGCTCTCAAATGGGCTGTGATCGCGCTTGCCGTCATCAGCGGCCTTGCAATCTTCCCGTTCAACACTCCTGGACGCAATCCACTGGTGAACATAGGGTCAGGGCTCTGGGACACCTACAATATGGTGACCGGACTGCTCGGCGACGTGCTCAGTTACATCCGTCTCTATGCTCTCGGACTTGCGGGAGGTATGCTTGGCAATGCGTTCAACCTTATGGGGACTATGATACTCGACATCCCTATTCCGGGCGTGAACTGGGTATTCTGCATCGTGATTCTCATCTTCGGACACGTGCTCAACCTCGCGATGGCTTGCCTCGGGGCATTCGTACACCCTCTGCGTCTTACTTTCGTGGAGTATTTCAAAAATTCCGGATATGAGGGCACGGGCGTAGCCTACAAGCCTCTGTCCAAGGACATACAAGAATAAACAATAAACTTAAAAACAAATAATTATGAACGAAATTCTCGGTTATCTCGGACTTGGTCTTATGCTTGGCCTTGCCGGAATCGGTTCCGCTTACGGAACAACAATCGCAGCAAACGCAGCGGAGGGGGCACTCAAGAAAACCCCTGAAAAGTCATCCAGCTATATGATTCTTTCGGCTCTCCCTGCAACCCAGGGTCTTTACGGATTCGTGGCATTCCTGCTTTGGAAAGTTGTCTTCCAGCCGGACTTCAACACCCAGGGACCTCTGCTCTTCGGTGTGGGTCTTGCCGTAGGACTTGTCTGCCTCTTCTCAGGCATACGCCAGGGACAGGTCTGCGCCAACGGTATCGTGGGCATATCACAGGGACACAACGTCCAGACCAATACCCTCATCTACGCAGCGCTTCCTGAGTTCTACGCCATCCTTGCACTCGTGGCAGCCATTATGGCAGTGCTCTAAGCCCGGCTCGGAGCAGAATATGAAAAAAGTCCGCAACCCCACCTGGGTTGCGGACTTTTTGATGTGATGACCACTACCTGTCCTTGATGGACTCGTAGGTCCTTTCGTCAGTAACGCACTGATATGCAGGACGAATGATACGTCTTGCCTCGAAATGGAGTTCCTCGTTGCGGTGGGCGCACCAGCCAACTATCCTGCTCATAGCAAAGAGAGAAGTGTAGATGTCCCGAGGGATTCCGATGAGGTCATAGACGAAACCGGAATAGAAGTCCACATTGGCACACAGCGTCTTGCCCTGTCCCTTGACTTTATACACGGTCTGGATAGCCACTTTCTCGATTCTCTGCAGGAACTCATATTCCGGCATACGTCCCTTCTCGGCAGCGAGTTCCCCGGCAAGTTTCTTGAGCAGCACCGCACGTGGGTCCGAGAGAGTGTACACCGCGTGCCCTATCCCGTAAATCAGTCCCTGTCCGTCCATTTCCTTCTTGGTGAGTATGCCCTCCAGATGACGGGCTATCTCTTCCTCATCGTGCCAGTCGTGGATATGGGTCTTGAGATAGTCGATCATCTCCATCACCTTGAGGTTCGCCCCTCCGTGCTTGGGTCCCTTGAGGGAGCCGATTCCAGCCGCAATGGATGAGTATGTGTCCGTACCGGTGGAAGATGTGACACGCACTGTGAACGTGGAGTTGTTACCTCCTCCGTGCTCCGAATGGAGTATGAGCATCAGGTCCATAGTGCGGGCATCCAGCTGGGTATAGTCCCTCCCTTTCAGCATAAACAGGAAGTTCTCCGCAATCGACAGGTCTTTCTGCGGATGACGAATATGCAGGGAACGACCGTGCTCCCCGTGCCGGAGCATATTGTAGGCGTAGGCGATGATTGTCGGGAACTTGCTCATCAGCTCGATGCTCTGTCGCATAAGATTCTCACGGGAAGTGTCGTCTGGATTGTCATCGAAAGTGTAGAGTTCCAGCACGCTGCGCGAAAGGATGTTCATAATGTCGTGCCCCTCAAGCTCGATGATATGCAGGAGCGTGTTTTTCTCCAGGGGCATATTCTCCACCACGAGCTTATGGAACGCATTGAGTTCGTCATTGTCGGGGAGTTGCCCGGAGAGCAGCAGGTAAGCCACTTCCTCAAAACCGAAACGTTTCTCCTCAATGATTGCATTCACTATGTCCGAAATCTCATACCCGCGCAGGTACAGCCGTCCGTCAATGGGTTTGAGACCGCCGTCGGCAAGCCTCTCATAACCGACCACATTACCGATGTTGGTCAGTCCCACCAGCACACCCGTACCGTCTTCGTTGCGCAATCCCCTTTTCACGGCTTTCTGCTTGAAGAGCTCAGCATCTATCCTGGTGCTTGCCTTCATCAGGTCCGACAACTTGTATATCAGATATTCACCTGCTTTCATAGATCCTCCTGACTATATTGTCCGTAAATTCCCTTGTTCCCAAAGCCTTGCCGTTTTTCATAAGGCGTGCAAGGTCCGCCGTCGCATACCCCTCGGAGAAAGATTCCTCAAGTGCTTTCTCGACCAGGGAGGCAGCCTCATTCCAGCCGATATGCTCAAGCATCATCACAGCTGAAAGGATGTTGCTGCAAGGGTTTACAATATTCTTGCCTGCTATGTCCGGAGCAGTGCCGTGGGTCGCCTCGAAAATGGCGTCACCTGTGCTGTAATTTATGTTCGCACCCGGAGCTATGCCTATCCCACCCACCTGGGCAGCCAACTGGTCGCTGATATAGTCTCCGTTCAGATTCAGGGTCGCAATCACACTGTATTCCTCCGGCTTGAGCAGTGCATTCTGCAGGAAAGCATCGCAGATGCAGTCCTTGATTACCAGACGGCCGGAGGCGATATACTCTCCGAACTCCCTCTGAGCCAATTCATAGCCCCATTTTTTGAAACCACCCTCCGTGAACTTCATAATGTTGCCCTTGTGGACGAGTGTCACCGAGGGGCGGTTATGTTCCACAGCATACTGGCAGGCAGCCCTTACAAGCCGTTCCGTGCCTTCCTTGGACACGGGTTTCACTCCGAAAGACGAGGTTTGGGGAAAACGGACCTTGGTTACCCCCATCTCGTCACGCAGGAAAGCATAGAACTTCTCTGCCTCCGGGGTGCCGGACTCCCACTCGATGCCGGCATATATGTCCTCGGTATTCTCGCGGAATATGACCATATCCACTTTCTCCGGATGTTTCACCGGGGATTCCACTCCTTTGTACCAACGCACGGGACGCTGGCAGACATAAAGGTCAAGTCCTTGACGCAGAGCCACATTCAAGGAACGTATTCCTCCCCCGACCGGGGTCATCAAAGGACCCTTTATGCCTATGTGGCATTGCCTGAAAGCCTCCACAGTCTCGTCCGGAAGATATGTTCCGCAAACTTCAAAAGCCTTTCCTCCTGCCAGGACCTCCTTCCATTCGATGCTTCGCAGTGCACCATAGGCTTTATCCACCGCGGCATCAATGATTGCGACCATCGAAGCCGTCACTTCCGGACCCACTCCGTCGCCTTTTACCAATGGTATCGTTTTCCTTTCCATATCATTTCATAGAATTGAGAGCCGAGCCTGCCCGGAACCAGGCAATCTGCTGGGCATTGTAACTGTGTGAGGCGTCGAAAGCCTCCGCCGTGCCGTCGCTGTGATGCAGGACCACCGTAACCGGACTGCCCGGGGCAATCCCGGAACACATTATATCGACGCTGTCCCCCTCCCTGAACCTGTCGTAGTCCAGAGCATCGGCGAAAGTGAGGGCAAGAACCCCCTGTTTTTTCAAATTGGTTTCGTGGATGCGGGCGAAACTCTTGGCTATCACTGCCTTGACCCCAAGGAAACGGGGTTCCATCGCCGCGTGTTCCCGGCTGCTGCCCTCTCCGTAATTGTCTTCCGCAACGACCACACATCCCCGTCCCTCATCCCTGTATCTGCGAGCCGCGGCTGAAACTGTCATCTCCTGCCCGTCGCAAAGCACCGCATTGGTCTTGCCATTGAATCCATTCACAGCCCCCATCAGCATATTCTCGGAAATGTTTTCAAGATGTCCCCGGAACCTCAGCCACGGACCAGCCATAGAGATGTGGTCGGTCGTGCATTTGCCCTTGGTCTTGATGAGCAGGGCAGCCCCTGTGAAATCCTTTCCGTCCCAGGCGGCAAACGGTTCCAGACGCTGCAGACGCTCACTTTCCGGATTGATTACCACATCCGGCACCTCGCCCTCCGCAGGAGCCAGATAGCCCACAGGACAGTCCGCAAAGCCGTTTTCAGGCAGTTCCGGACCATAAGGTGCGGGAACGGAGGCGGTGTCGAACCAGAGTTTTCCGCCAAACGCAAGAGCCACGGCCGTCTCAGGCGACACGATGAAAGCGTGGGTATTGGGATTGCCGTCTGCCCTTTTCGCGAAATTGCGGTTGAATGAAGTCACTATGCTGTTGCGTGCAAGCGGATCGTCGGTCTTGCGCTTCCACTGCCCGATGCAGGGACCGCAGGCGTTCGTCATTATCAGAGCCCCTGCCCTTTTGAGCGTATCGATCAGCCCGTCGCGCAGGGCAGTGGCATAGATTCTTTCGCTGCCCGGATTTATGATGAGCTGAGCCTTGGGCTTTTCGCCTTTCGAAAGGAAATACTCAGCCACGGATGCTGCACGTGCCAAGTCCTGATAGGATGAGTTCGTACACGAGCCTATCAAAGCCACCTGAACATCCTCAGGGTAGCCGGTCTGCACGAGTTTCTGCCTCATCTCTCCCATAGGACAGGCAGCATCGGGCGTGAACGGGCCGTTTACATAAGGCTCCAACTCGCCCAAGTCAATCTCTATCACCCTATCGTAGTATTTCTCTGGATTGGCAAGCACCTCTGCGTCGGCACACAGTTCGCTTTCGCAGGCATCTGCCATTTCTGCCACCCCGCTTCTGCCTGTCGCCCTGAGGTAATCCCGCATTTTTGCGTCATAGGGAAATACGGAACAGGTTGCCCCGACTTCAGCTCCCATATTGCATATGGTAGCCTTTCCGGTGCAGGAAAGCGTCCCAGCCCCCTCGCCGAAATACTCGATTATGGCATTGGTCCCGCCCTTGACCGTCAGTATGCCGGCAAGCTTGAGAATCACATCCTTTGCCGATGCCCAGCCCCTGAGTTCGCCAGTCAGCCGCACTCCGATGATCTTCGGCACCTTGAGTTCCCATTCCATACCCGACATCACGTCCACGGCATCCGCACCGCCTACGCCCACTGCCAACATCCCCAGACCTCCCGCATTCGGGGTATGTGAGTCGGTACCCACCATCATTCCGCCCGGGAAAGCGTAATTCTCCAGCACCACCTGGTGTATGATCCCAGCCCCCGGCTTCCAGAAACCTATTCCGTAGCGGGCAGAGGCGGACTGCAGAAAATCATAGACTTCCCTGTTCGTCCGGAGGGCTTCAGGAAGATCCTTCTCCACCCCGTCGCAGGCACAAATCAAGTGGTCGCAATGCACAGTGGTCGGCACTGCAACGGCTTCCCTGCCGGCATTCATAAACTGGAGCAGAGCCATCTGTGCCGTCGCATCCTGCATAGCCACCCTGTCCGGTCTGAAAAAGGCATAGTCCTTCTGCCGTTCCAACGGCACCGTCTGCCCCTCGTCATACAGATGGGCATACAATATCTTTTCCGACAGCGTCATAGCCCGTCCCAGAATCTCCCGGGACTTTGTCACACGCTGAGAATAGAGGGCATAATGAGCCCTCAGCATTTCCAAGTCAAAAATCATCGTTCTATTTCTGAAAATCCTTAATCCGCTGCTCCTCACTGCGCCTGCACACCAATATACGCCCGTTCTTCGCAGATACGATATATCCGTCAAGTCCCTGTAAGACAACCTTTTCCGCATCTTCGACGTGGACTACGCAATCCTTGCAGTCATAGAAAGAAACATTCCCCACCGCAGCGTTCCCGTCGGCATCGGTTTCCAATTTGTCGTGGAGGGAAGCCCAGTTGCCGAGGTCGCTCCATCCGAAGTCGGCAGGGTGGGTAAACACCCTCCCCTCCCTTGAAGCCGGTTCCATTACGGCAAAATCTATGGATATCTTTTCACAGGCAGGGAAAATGGTCTCCACGTCGCCTGTGGCTATGATTTCGTCCATATCGGCGGCAATGTTCGGCTTGTAGGCGGAAATCATATCGGTAATCGTGCCCACATTCCACACGAATATGCCGGCGTTCCAAAGATACCTGCCGCTTGCCAGATACTCTCCGGCAGTCTCGATGTCCGGCTTCTCCTTGAACTCCTTGACAGAACATATCTCCCCCTCCTCAACATCCCCGGTCTCGACATAGCCGTAGCCCGTTTCCGGTCTTGTCGGCCTTATGCCTATCGTCACGACCGCATCTTTCGAGGCAGTGAAAGCAAGGGCGTTGGAAATCACTCTCCTGAACTCTACGGCATCGAGGACAACTGCATCGGAAGGTGTCACGACCACATTCGCCCCCGGGTCCTCATTCCTTATGCTCCAGCACGCCCAGGCAATGCAGGGGGCAGTATTCCGAGCCGCAGGCTCCGCCAGGATGTGCTCGGGCTTCAACTGCGGGAGCTGTTCCCGCAAAATCCCCACATAGTCCCTGTTCGTCACCACCCAGATGTTTTCCGGCAGGGCTATTCCCCTGAAACGGTCCACGGTCATCTGAATCATCGTGCTGCCGCAACCGAGGATGTCTATGAACTGTTTTGGATATTGTGCAGTACTGAGAGGCCAGAAACGGCTGCCGATTCCACCGGCCATTATGACTATATGGTTCATAACACTACAATTTTCAACATTCTCGCAAAATTACATATTTATTCGGATATTCCGAAACCTGAAACCACCCCATATCCTTTTTTTTGATTTTA
>JBJEJT010000429.1:0-6943 GCA_051878255.1 Candidatus Cryptobacteroides sp.
CATACCACAAAGGTAACTAGACTTATTTTATCAACCTACTTTTTTCGTTGAGCCGAATATCTGTTCCGGTAATGAAACGTCCCCGGTTGGACATCAGGAATTCAGCCAGATCCCCGACTTCATCCGGGGTGCCTGCCCTCCCGGCAGGAGCCCCTGCAATCATCTTCAGATAGCCATCCGCCCGTGGACCGTGAAGTTCGTCGTTTGCCAGCGGGGTGATGATGATGCCGGGACTTATGGAGTTGATGGTTGCTCCACGTCTGCCCCATTTGCAGGCTTCTCCAGCCACGCGCAGCACATTGCAACGCTTGGAATACTGGTAGGCTTTGAGGGTGTCCTTGATGGATGTGATGAAAGGGAGTTTCAGCAGTTCGTCCACCGGAGCTGTGGCAAGTGCCTCATTTTCTTCCAGGCTGAGCGCGGGGAGCCTGTGACCGCTTTGGGAAGATATGATTACGCAGGAACCGCCCTCGGCGACGACCTTTCCGAACTCCTCAATCAGTATGGACGTGCCATAGAGGTCCACTTGCAGAATCTGCTCCACAGGTGCCTGGGATGGCGAAACACCGGCTGCGTTGATGACATTCTTGACAGGTCCGAGAGCCGTTGCAAACTTTACAAGTTGCTGGATGCTTTCCTTGCTGCCCAGGTCTGTACGGATGGTGCGGGTTTCAAAACCGGCATCTTCCATAATCCCGGCAGCACGCTGCGCGTTTTCAATGCTGTAGTCGGCAAGGACCGTTATTTTACCGGCTCCCACCCTGCGGGCTATGGCGACACCGATAGAACCTGCTCCCACGAGCACGGAGACATCTTTCATTTCTCGATGGTATTAAACACTTTTTCAACTTTCATCCATTCACGGACCGCATCCCGACAGTCGTGTGTGGCGACACGAAGACGACTGCCATCATTGAAACGGAGATGGTGTCTTTCCACACGTTCCGGTTCAGGGAGACAAATATAGACATTTTTTGACTTTTGGAGCCTTTGCGACTTCAAACTGAAGATCTGCAACATCTCCCTGCTTGCCGTCACTCCGGCAGTGCTTGCGACCTCAATCATCCTTGAAGCCTCGCACGGAGCTTCCATCCTCGGCATCGGCTTCAACTTCTGGGTCATCCTCCACCTTGTCACTGTGTCGGTGATGACCGGACTTGTCTTCCGGCACCTCAGCTTGAACTGGGGCAAAATTTCCGGATGGACGAAGAAATTCAGAGGCAGAGCCTCCGGAGCCGCAAAAGCCCTCACTGTTCTTGTTGGATTCCTGTTCATCCTGATTACAGTCATCCATACCGTCCGTCACCGCAAGTGGTTCAGAAAAAGGCAGTGATCGAAAACGGACGGTCACATTATCTCCCGCAAATCATCTTCCCAGTCGCGGTCCGACTCATAGTCCGGCTCATAAAGGGGCGACAGGTCATATTCCTGAAAAGAACACAGGTGTTCGTAGGCAGTCATCTCCTCAATACGTTCCTGCAGGTTGCGCGGCAACCCCGGGAAGAGATTGTAACCGATGAAATACTCCAACAGGTTTACACTCAGACTGTAGTCCCAGATTCGCTTCCCGTCCTGGATCCCATCCTCTGGAATGACGAATGCAATGGATTTCCAACCCAGACCGTCATCTATTTTCTTACAGATTGCGAAATACCATCCTCTCCTGTATGGTCCATAGACGATGTCCACTGCCGCTTCCGGCTTCTCCGACGCCCAGGTGACACAGAAGTCAGATACCGGCATAAGTTTTTCTTTGTCAGTCGGTTCCGACACCTTGTCCATAGTCCAGAACGGTCGGGCATTTAACGAATCTGCCCCATACCAGGAGCCGGCATCATACCATACGGCAGGGTCTGTCCTGCCGTCCAGGCGCTGCGTTAGTCCCAACGACGGATGTTTCCTGGCTCCCCTTGCCTGGATTTTTGCCGGGCTCAATGTTTCCTGCGCCAAGGCAGGAACCGACATAGCCGACAACAGCACAACGATTATAAAAAATATTTTTGTACAAAATTTCATCATTGGGAATAAGAAAGCATAAGTTGAGTCAGATCTGGACCGGGTTTTATAGGATGGGTTCCAAGTCCGAAGTTTTCCCTGACGCGCGGGACCGTGGCAACGGCGCCAGGGAAAAACATTGCAGTCAGTGCTATCGATTTTTCATCGCGTCCTGGATGCTTTTCCATTTGGGGCAGACTGTTTGCCATCCCGACTGCCCTGACCATCGGATTTGCGCCCGCCTTTCTTATAGTTCGTCAGTTTGCGTTGAATCTGATTCTCCACATCGAAGAGACGGCTCATCTGGGACGGATTCAGGACGGCGGCAAACTCATCAACATACTTCAGACGCACAGACTGCGCTCTCTGCTGACGTTCAATGCGTTCCTTTGCCCTTGCCGCTGCCTCTTCGGATGTTGTAGCAGGCTCACGGTTTCTTTGCTTCTCGCCAACGGCAGCACTCATTTCGTCACTGTAGCGCTTGTAAACGGGAATGAATGTGTCTCTCTGACTGTCAGTCAGTTCAAGTCTGTAAACAAATTCCCGGATCTTCGCTTCAAAGAATCTGTTGTTCACATCGGCAGCCTTTTCCTGACAGATTGCAGTCAGGGATGATAGGCATAAAAGGATTGGTATGAGAAATTTTTTCATAACTTTTCTGTCTTTGATGAATGATTCAATTAACAATTATATATAAAATTCCGGAATTTCATCTATAGTCCAGTCGGAAATCATCTGGATCTCGTCTTCGCTCAGTCCTGACAGGAAACTGTCAATCGGACTTGCAGGAGAATTGCCGATAGATGGCTTCCATAAGAACCAGGCAATGACAACTGCGGCAGCGGCGACTGAAACCGCCCCCAAGAGCCAAGGCTTCAAGTTATGCCTGCCGGGGGAAACCTGTAACTGCGATTTCCTGACTGCCTCCCTGCTGCATCTTGCAACAAGGTTCTCGACATATTCGTCACTCTCCTTGTAAGGAAGCCCGGTCTCGATTTCATCAAACGGTTTCATATCGAATTCTCCTTCAAATAGTCCTTGATTTTATTCACGGCATACGAATAGTTCGTCCGAAGCGAATTTTCGCTCTTGCCTGTAATCTCACTTATTTCAGTGTAGGTCAGTTCGTCATAGTAGCGCAGATTGAAGACAATCCTTTGCCAGGTACTCAGTTGAAGCACAGCCTGCTGGAACAGGAGTGACATCCGGTCGGCATCCGGGGCTGACTCTTCGGCGAGTTTAACGGACAGTCCAGCACTCACGGAATCCAGGCTCTGGAACAGGCGTGCCCTCCTGCGAAGCAGATGCAACGCCTCATTTGTGGCAATTCTGTAACACCAGGCAAGCAACGACTTTTCGTCCCCTCTGAATGATTCAGCCTTGTCGCAGATTTTCAGGAAAGTGTCCTGCAAGACATCCTCGGCATCGTCGTGACCGACCACAATCCTCCGGATGTGCCAATACAGGCGCTTTCCATACAGCTCCGTTACCTGATGGATAATATCTTTCGTCCTGTCTGTCATCTTGTTTTCCATACAGATTATAGATACACGAGAGGTGGAATTGTTAAATCCTTTCACAAAAATTTTCCCCGCCGGCATCCGGACCCTCCCATTCCGTAACATCCGACAACCACGCCAGTATGAGGTGCCTTTGGAGAGATGACATCCCCGGACAATGAAATCGAGGTCATAATATCCGTAATTCATCTACCTTGTTTTTCCGGACATTGGTTTAACTTTGCAGGAGATATAAGATATGATACTATGCCTAAGAACATTCTGATTTTATCGTCCAGTCCCCGTCGTGGCGGAAATTCCGACACGCTTTGTGATGAATTTATGCGCGGAGCCACCGAAAGCGGAAACCTGGTGGAGAAGATTTTCCTGAGAGACAAGAACATACATCCCTGCACGGGATGCAGCGTATGCAGCCAATACGGGAAGCCGTGCCCGCAGAAAGACGATGCTGCCGAGGTTATTGGGAAGATGCTTGCGGCTGATGTCATCGTGATGGCGACTCCGGTCTATTTCTATGCTATGAGTGCCCAGATGAAAATGCTGATAGACAGATGCTGCGGACCCTATACCGAAATGAAGAACAAGGAGTTCTATTTCATTGCCACCGCCGCTGAGGATGACGATGCGATTATGGACCGCATAGTTGCCAATTTTATGGGATTCCTCGACTGTCTGGAGAATCCATCGCTCAAAGGGACACTGTTCTGCGGCGGCGTATGGCACATTGGGGATATCAAGGGAAGTCCGAAGTTGCAGGAGGCATATCGGATGGGCAGAAACATTTAATCCTCACAGGCAGCCATTGCTTCTTCCGAGAAAACTCATTCCCGCTTGATTTTCAATGTCTTTACAAGCAGTTTCATTGCCGGGACAAATATGATTGCGGCTATTACCAGGCTGATTATCGGGTCAATGATGTAGATTCCGGTCTTTGTTATCAGAAGTCCGGATATGAGTACCCCGACAGAGACCAATGTGTCCGAAACCATATGCAGGAACGATGCCTTGATATTTATGTCCCGATTCTGCTCGCGCATCAGAAGAAAGGCGGTCACTCCGTTTATGATTATCCCTATTCCGGCGGTCACGGATACCACCGTCCCCTGAATCGGCTCAGGCTCAATCAGTTTGTCAATGCCTTCCACTGCAATCAGAATGACTGCCGCTATCAGCAACAATGCGTTTGCAATCGTGAGTTTACGAGCCGTTTCCGGCCTTTTCGATGCCAGGTTCACCGCTGCAAGGGAAATGAGCAGAGTTGCGACATCGCTCAGGTTGTGCCCTGCATCGCTTACAAGCCCTGCCGAAGACGCAAGCACGCCTACAGTTGCTTCTATTGCGACATATAGCAGGTTTATGACTGAACAGACGATCAACATCCGGCTCAGTTGGATGTTCTGATGATTATGTGCCATAATATTCGTGAATTTCAGCGTTAATTAATGAATTGATACGGGTTTGGATAAGATTGCCTCCCGGGGAGGGTGCGTGGCAACGTGGCTGATAGAGAGTACCGAAAGGATATTCATACGATCTTCAAGTTGTGTTTTAACGGTTGCTTGTGCAAAGTTAGTTTTCAATTTATGCAACTTGATTGCAAATTGCTACCTTTGTACGGTGTTTGGACGGTCGGGATGGAACCTGACCGTGTCACAGAGCAAGAAACTGTATGATAGAAGAATTGTTGCAGACGGCAGGAATAAAGCCCACGGCTGCCAGGATATTGATTTTCCGCACCTTGAATGATGCAGACCATCCTGTCTCAATGGCGGAGATAGGAGACAGACTGGAAACCGTGGACAAGTCGGTCATTTCCCGTACACTTTCCCTGTTCAAGTCCCACGACCTGCTGCATACCATCCAGGACGGCTCTGACAGCGTGAGATACGAACTGTGCAGGTCTGCCTCATTCCACCTCGGGGACGGGGATGACCAGCACATTCATTTTCATTGTGAGTGTTGTGGAAAAACATTCTGTTTCAGGAACATACCGACACCCGTGCCGGCACTTCCCGGCGGATTTCGTGCCAAATCCGTCAATTTTGTCATCAATGGAGTCTGCCCGGACTGTGCCGGCAAATCTGAATCAGGAAAATAAACAAGTACGTCATATCCCCATAAATAATATGAAAATAATAAGTTGCGTCAGATTTGAATTGGATTTCCGAGGTCAGGTTTTCACCCGAAGAAGGAGCAATGTGACTGATGAGGGAGGAAATATGAACCGGAAAGATTTTCAAAGATGATGCAGGTTATTTTTTGAGGATTGTTAAAATAATTTCAAGAATGGAAAATCTGATAATCATCGACTCCTGTATGAGGGAGGAGTCACGGACAAAAGTGCTCTTGGAGGCGGCGAAAGAGGTCCTCGCTACAAGATACGACATCGACACCATAGACGTAAATGCCCTTGCATTGCCGCCGGTGACGCCTGAGGTGCTGAAAGAAAGGAGTGCAGGACGGGTTCCCGAGGAGACTGTGCGGGTGGCAAGGAAAATCGCAGCTGCCGACAGGATTGTCATAGCTGCCCCTTTCTGGGATATGAGTTTTCCGGCTGTGCTCAAGGCATTCTTCGAGAATATGTCTCTCTATGGAGTGACATTCACGGACAATGGCGAGACCTGCACAGGACTGTGCAGATGCCGAAAGGTACTCTACATCACGACGAGGGGTATGAACATCCCTACCGGAGACAGTCGCGACCAAGGCAGTTCCTATCTGAATGCCCTGTCATCCCTGTGGGGACTTGGAGAGATAATCACCGTGGCAGCGTGGAACATTGACTATATGCCTGCCGATATGGAAACCGCAAAGATCAGAGAAACGGCTGAAACCGTAAAGAGAGTTTCCGAAGCATTCTGATTCTGGTCCGTTCCAGGTTATTCCAATTCCAGTCTGAGTACCCTCACTTCCTTGTCGGAGCCGACCAGCAGGGATGTGCAGGTCCTGCGCTCCCCCGTGTCGGCGAATCCGCATTTCTCCATAACCCGTCCCGATGCCGGATTGTCGGTAAAATGCTCCCCGAACAAAGTCTTATATGAACCGAGACGGCGGCAATGCTCGATCACGAGGCGAAGAGCCTCAGTGCACAATCCCCTGTTCCAATAAGGTCTGGCTATCCAATAGCCCACTTCAGCCTGGTTCTCTGAAAGCGGGATGTTGCTTGTGCGGAAAGTGTGGAACCCTGCACAACCCACGATTTCTCCGCTTTCCTTAAGCACCACCGCCCAGGTCGTGTCATTTGTGAAATATCTTCGTATCGCATCCAAGCTCTCATCTTCGCTCCTGTGCGCAGGCCAACCGGCACGCGGTCCAAGTTCCGGGTCGGATGCCAGGCGGAACAACTGTGCGGCATCGGTCTCACTCCATCTTCTCAGAAAAATCCGTTCCCCGTCTTTATTAACATATGCCATCAACGCAAATTTCAC
>JBJEJT010000430.1:0-6943 GCA_051878255.1 Candidatus Cryptobacteroides sp.
AGGACGCATCTGCCGCAATATACGGCGTGAGGGCAGCCGACGGAGTCATCCTCATAACGACCAAGCAGGGAAAGATGGGGAAGCCGTCAGTGACTTACGACGGGAGCTATTCTTTCGTGCGCAACTATCCCTATCTCGAAGTGCTCGATGCACGGGAGTTTATGATATTCTCCAACATAATGAACAAGGAGACATATCTCTACAACAACAGTATGTATCCCTATGGCAGTTCGACCTATGACGGAGGCTGGACTCCCCGTTTTACTGAGGAGGAAATAAAAAATGCCGAGACCACGGACTGGACCAAGTTCGTCCTGAAGAACGGTTACATCCACAACCACAATCTCTCCGTGTCGGGCGGAACACAATATGTGAAATACTATCTCAGCGGCCAGTATTTCGGACAGGACGGAACCGTGGTCAATTCGGGGATGACCAAACTGACCTTGCACGCCAACATCAGCGCATCGGTGTTCAAATTCTGGAACATCACTGCCTCGATGAATGTGAACCGGAACAAATACCTCAATGCCAACACCGGAGCTGATACCGGAAACAGGGGTTCGGCTGGAGCAAGTGCCCTGTATGCCTCCCTGATAATTCCCCCATATCTTCCGGAAAAGCAGGAAGACGGCTCCTACACCATCTTCAGTAACATCCCGAACCCAAGTTCTATGAGGGACATTTCAGACAATACCACTGAAAACGGGTACAATTTCAATGTCAGCACCACTTTCAATCTCTGGAAGGACTATCTGAAACTCAAGGGCATCTATGGTATGAACCAGGAAAACTCCCTGAGGAATACCTACATCCCTTCCACCGTCTATTTCGACCTCGTGATGAAATCCAGGGGCAACGTGAGTTCCCAGACCAGGCGCTATCAGACAGCCGAGGTGATGCTCTCGTTCTCAAAGGACATAGCCGGTGTCGTCAATCTCGACGCCCTGCTCGGAATGGGACTTTACAAACAGGACTATTACGGCTATTCGGTCGATTATGAAGACACGATTGACGTCATCAGGGAGGATGACATCGCCTCTGCTACCGGAAACGTGTTTCCAGGCTCGTACAGGGGCGAGAATGAGCACCGGTCCCAGTTTCTCAAGGCAAGTGCGGACATCCTGGACCGCTATGTGGTTGCCTTTACCCTCAGGCGTGACGGGTCCGACAAGTTTTTCGACAACCAGAAATACAACCTCTTTCCCTCCGTGTCCTTTGCGTGGAAGATTTCCAACGAGAAGTTCCTCAGCAATGTATCCTGGCTGAACCTGCTCAAATTCAGGGGGAGTTGGGGCATAACCGGTTCGGACTCGCTCGGTTCCACGCTCTACGGAACCTACAGCGCCACCGATTTCAGGGCGTCTTTTGACGGGAACACCACCCAATACATTCCTTATGTGCTCAATTCCGAGAACTCCTGGTGGGTATCCTGGCAGAAAACCCATATGAAGAACATAGGTCTGGATTTCTATGTCCTTGGCAACCGCCTCTATGGAAGTTTCGATTTCTTCCGCAACGATGTGACCCGTCTGCTTGGAACGGACGCCTCCGCCCCTTTGGCTATGTTCGAGACCCGCAAGGTCAATTATGGACACTATTACCGCCAGGGATGGGAACTGAATCTCAACTCGGTCAATTTCAACGGGGAGTTCCGATGGGAGACTTCGCTCGCCGTTTCCCACGTGAACAGCATCTGGGTGAAGAGACAGGACAACTACGCCTATCAGGAATATCAGATACGGGAAAAGGAACCCGTGAATGCCTGGTACTACTACAAGGTGACAGGGATTGTGAATACAGACCGCAGCAATGTCCCGGATTCCCAATACACGATTTCTTCAAGTGCCACGATGCCGGGAGTGCCCATCATCGACGACAAGAACGGGGACGGCAAGATTACCGTCGAGGACGTGTATATGAAAAACAATGTGCCGGCTGCATACATAGGTTTCGGGAACACTTTTTCCTGGAAGAACTTCTCCCTCGACATCTACTGCTACGGTCAGTTCGGGCTATACAAGAGCAACGTGGTGCTGAACACCACAAGTCCCGCCTGGCTTTCGGAGGGGTCGAAGAACTCCAGCGTGCTGGCATACAAGATATGGAACTCCCAGACCAATCCTGAAGGAACGAGACCGGGAGTGGCAAGTTCCAACCTCGGCACCCTGCCGGGAAACTGCGGAACGGACATCAATATGGAGGATGCTTCCTTTATGAAGATAAGGAACGTTACTTTCAGTTACACTTTCGATGAGAAAATCCTCGGCGTAGTCGGGAAATACGTGAAGAGCATCTGCCTCTATTTCGACACCCAGAACCCGCTGACCTTTACCAGATACACGGGATTCGACCCTGAGATGTATATGGGAGGCAGCGGAGAAGGCGGCAAGAGTGTGGGAGAATATCCGGCGACCAGGACTTTCTCCCTCGGGGCAAGAATATCATTCTAAAGAATCGCAAGGCTATGAAAAGATACCTGAACATATTGGCTGTCGCGGCTGCGATGATGCTGTCATCCTGCGAAAAGGATTTTGACGCTAAAATTTACGGGGTCCTCTACCCGGAAAACTATCCATCCACGGAAAGCGAATACGAGACATACGCGATGCTGTGTTACGTGCCATTCGGCTCCACCTGGCAGTATTATCTCGGGGAGGGGCTGAATACCCATCCGGTCTATACCTATGAAGGAGGAGTGATCAGGGTGTTTGACGCGACAACGGATGAGATGGCGCCCTGGTCGGCAAAGGGCTGGGGAAGCGAATGGAAAAGACTCTCCCAGGCGGATTATTCCAGCGCCGTTTACTACACGAGGAGCAACAGTACCGGGGACAACCTGAACCACATAACCAAACTCTCCCACGTGACAAGATTCACGGAGATTCTCGGCAGGCTCGAATCGGCGGACCCGTCCATTTTCCATAACGGGAAGCAGGAGCAACTCATAGGGGAAGTCTGTCTCTGCCGGGCGATGCTGATGTATTTCCTGTACCATCTCTACGGTCCGATGCCTGTGATCCTGGATCCGCAACTCGTCGATGATGAGGAAGCCCTGCAGAACGTGGTGCGCCCTACATACGATGAGATGGCACAATGGATACACGACGATATGGCAAGGGCAATGGAGAATCTGCCGGAAACCGTGGCGGAGAGGGGAAGATATACTGCTGACTATGCCAGATTCTGTCTTATGAAGCATTGTCTGAATGAGGGAGACCATATGGAAGGCTGGTACGAGGAAGGTCTGGAACTGTACGAAGAACTCAACTCGGGACGCTATTCGCTTGTCAAGACGGGAGACGGCAATCCATTCCTGCGGGTTTTCAGTTATTACAACAAATGGAATCCGGAAATAATAATGGCTGTCAGCAATGAGACAAACGGAGGCACGACTTACGCTTCCGGCAATTTCTTCCCGCATCTTCTTGCGTTCATTCCGGCGGATGCTTCTCCGGTGGACAATACCGGTGCACCTACCCCTTTGTGGAAAACCGGATGGGCACAGTACTACAACGTGGCTCCGGATTTCTACAAACTTTACTCCGACACGGACTTGCGCAGGGCTGCGGTGCTGGACAATTATTGGATAAAGGTGGACTCCGGACTGCCTACCAGGAAAATTGACGCTTCCTCCATCGGTGTCGGTTGGGACGGGTTTATGATTATGAAATGGCCTTTCGAGACAGACACCTCGTATCAGGGTCACGACTGGCCTCTTGCCCGTTGGGCGGACGTGCTGCTGATGAGGGCTGAACTTGATGTCAGGCTCAGCGGGGCAGCTCCTTCGGAAGAGGCAGTCGCCTGTGTGAACGAGGTCCGGAACAGGGCAGGTCTGGAAAATCTGCCATCCTCAGCCACGGCTTCCTGTGACAGTTTCCTGGAGGCTCTCCTGGATGAGAGGGGAAGGGAATTCCTCTTCGAAGGGATGAGGAAGATAGACCTCGTGAGGTTTAACAGATACGCCCGCAAGACTTATGAGGTCAAGGGTTTTGTTCCTACCCACCAGTATATGCCCCTGCCGAACTTTCTGGTGGAGCAGGCTGCCACTTATGGAAAAACTCTGGAACAGACCTGGTCCCGTCCCGGTTGGGAGGAAGACCTTGCCGAAGCGACAAAGAATCATTAAACATATCTGAATTATGAGAATTGTCAAAAGTATATTTGTAGGTGCGGTTATGCTCGCTTTTCCCTGCCTGGGATGCACTCCCGAAAAAATCGACAGGGACATAGACAAAGTGAAGCAGGATTATGAGAACTATGAGGTCACTCAGACCGGAACCGTGTACAAGGACGGAGGACTCTTGTTCGCCCATATGACGAACAAGGACTACGGCAGGCTTTATTACGACATAAGCAAGGACGGGGTGGTGTGGACCAAGTTGAATTCCGGGAATAAAGTGAATACCAAGTATCTCGGACATCCGGACATCGTGAAGGGCCCGGATGACAGGTGGTATATGATAAGTGGGATCATCCCCGGGTGCAGTGATGCAACTCTGTTTGTGTCCTATGATTTGATTACCTGGAGGACGGAAACGACGATTCCGAAATCCAAGGTGTTCAATGCTATGGTCGGATACACCGCGGACCCGACTTATTTCGGTGCCCCGAAACTGTTCTATGACGAGGATGGCGGACAGTGGATTATAACCTGGCACGCCACTCACGGGACGGAGCAGGATTTCACGAAAATGAGAACCCTCTACACCCTCACGACTGACTTCAAGACTTTTACCAGTCCTGATTTCCTGTTCGACTTCGAGTCTGAGGAAGACAGGGAGATGGTTACCATCGATGCGATAATCCGCAAAATCGGGGGAAAGTACTGGGTGGTCTTCAAGGATGAGAGGGAAGAGGATGTGGCGCCGAGGACTTTCAAGACGGTCCGCGTCGCCTGTGCAGACGAACCGACGGGTCCATATACAGTGGCAAGTGACCCGATAACCCCTCACTGGTTCGAAGCCCCTACGATCGCTCCGGCTCCGGACGGCAAAGGCTGGTATATCTGGGCGGAGAACTATCCTAACGCATACTACCGTTTCGAGGTGTCTTCGATGTCTATGGAAGGATGGAGGCAGAACCCGCTTCCGTTCACGGGCACAAGGCACGGATGCGTGGTCAGGATCAATCAGGAGGAATACGACAGCCTGATTGAGGCTTTCGGTCCTGAAGAAGATGAATAACACTATTAACAAACTAATATACTGATTATGAAAAAGTCTCTTATTTCCATTCTGTCCCTTACCGCTTTGGCAGTGGCAATGGTGTCTTGCAGCGAGAAACTCATAAGCGGCGATGTCTCATTTTCCGTTACCGCGGATGCGACACTCTCCTGGTCCGGGAATGAAAAAATCGCAGTGTCTGTAAACGGTGCGTCTCCTGTTCTCTTCCAGGCGTCCAAAGGCAACACCACTGCGTTCAATTCCACTTTGTCGGACTGCCCTGCGAGTGGAACCATTTATGCGGTTTCTCCTTTTGACAGCGAAGGTTATGGAGTCAATGACATCACCTCTGGCACTGTTGCAGTCAGTATCCCGGACAGCCAGACAAGCCGTGCCGGTTACCCCGATGCCAATGCCTCGATTCTCATTGGCAGCGCTTCCTATTCCGGCGGACTTCCTGCAAATCTTGACATAAAGATGCAGACGGCAGTTGCCATTGTGAAACTTGTCGTGAACGATGCTCCTGAAAAAATCAAATCGGCAACATTGACTTTCCCGGCAAACGTGGCAGGGACTTTCGCGCTGAGTACTGACGGAAAAACCTGGACTGAGCAGGAGGCTTCATCGAAGATTACTGTCAAGTCCGGTTCTGGTGAGATGTATCTGGCTTGTGCGCCTGTCAGCCTCAGTTCCGACATTCTGGTTGAGGTGACAGGAGATGTTACCGGAGCAAAGTATGAAGTTTCTGTCCCGACAGGAAATCTCGTGCTTGAGGCAGGCAAGGTGACTGACATAAATGTGAACATTCCGCTTTCCCTTTACATTGTCGGATCGGCAGTCGGTGCGGAGACAGCCCAGGAGGCAGTCGCGATGACGAAGAATGAGGACGGTTCATTCAGTTGGACCGGTCAGATGGCTGCCGACAGTGAATACAAAATCATATTCGACAAGGAGAACCTTACACCTGCCTTTGCCCTGGGTACTGCATTCAACAATATCAGATATTCCACAAAGGCTACGGCTGCCCCTTTCGAGATTGAGAAAGCCGGGAAGTACACGGTGACAGTATGGCCTGCATACGGTCATATCCAGGTGTGCAGGCATTTCGACCATCTGCTTTCCGATGCAGAGAATGTAGCTCCTTTGTCAGAGGAATTTGATAATTGCGTTCCGGAAGTAGGGGTGCCTCACGACTGGGAAACACGCTTCGGTCCGATATGGCAGAACCACGGATACGATACATTCGGGCTTGATGACAGTTTCAAGCTTTCCGGACCTAACTCTTATTGGGTGAATGTGACCTGGATACCTTCCGATTGGACCCAGGGACGCATCATCAGGTCCGGTGACTGGAAACAGCCTCTGGCAGTGAAGGACAAGGTCTATACCGTGATGATGCAGATGATGTATGAAGGGAATGCTTCGGAAGAGGTGATCACCTGGAAAATCGAAGGGGCTTTGGGAACCGGCGACGGATATGAGGAGACTGTCACTCTGGAAGCGGGAGTCCCGGTTCAGATATGCAAGGATTTCACGGCGGATGACACCTGGGGCGGTTGTGTGAACATTTTCATCTATTTCACGTCTGCCAACATCGTCGAAGACCAGCCGTTCAGATTCTATCTCGACGCAATCAATATCGGGTATGATGACTGATTTGTAATCCTGGCAAATGAAAAGGCACGCTGCAGATGCGGCGTGCCTTCTTTTTAGTTGCGGGGGAAGGACTCGAACCTCCGACCTCCGGGTTATGAGCCCGACGAGCTACCAACTGCTCT
>JBJEJT010000431.1:0-1698 GCA_051878255.1 Candidatus Cryptobacteroides sp.
AGTACTGACCTGCGCCATCTGCTCATCCGTGTATATGCGGTTCTGCTGCGATGAGCCCGAAGTCCCGGTCTTGGGCTTTGGGGAAGATGCGGATGTGTTCTTTGTCTGGGAAGTTGAAGGCCTGTTCTGTGCCGTGGCAGAGCCTCCAGAGCCGGAACCGTTCTTTTTTGCCTCATATTCAGTGCCCCGGAACGCATCGTCGGCAACATACTGCGGAGTATTGCCTTTGAAATAGACCTTCAATTTCGGACAATCGGCGAAAGCTTCCCTTTCTATGCGTGAGACACCCGGCAGGAAGACCGTCAGCAGGTTGCCGCAGCCCTTGAAAGCCTCCTCATCCACAGTCTTGACCGTCTGGGGCAGGGGACAGGTCATCAGGGAACTGCCTGCGAATGCCTTCTTGCCAATCTTTGTCAGGGCAGGCATCACCAGATGCTCTAAATTCAGCAGTTTCTTACATCCGTAAAACGTCATCTCGGGCAGTTCAGTCATATTTTCGGGGAACCTCACCTTCTTGAGAAAATTATTGTCGCGAAACAGACCCTTCCCGATATGATCCACATTCTTCGGCAGCACCACCTCCAGCAACGCACGGCAATTTGCAAAAACTTCATCCCCAAGATAACGGACGGAATTGGGAATGACGATGTCCGGAAGATACTTGAGATTGTAAAATGCACGGTCCTCAATTCTTTTCACAGACTTGGGAATAACTATCTTGCGGGTGGTGGCATCGGCAAAGGCTTTAGCTTTGATTACCTCCACGGAGCCGGGTATGGTGACAGAATTTGCCGATACCTTTTGAAGATTGCGCACATCCTTGATAGGATATATTCTGCCTCCGATTTCAACCTCTGACGGCAGAACCAGATCCAGGCCGAGAAGCCCCTTGACTCGGCAACTGTCAATCACAGCCACATTCCCGTATTTCGGGTCCTTGCCTATGCTGTAATAAACATTGTCCACTTTGACCTGCTGGGCTTGAGACTCAATACTGCTTCCCAATAAAATGAAAAGGGAGAAAACTGCAAATGCCACTTTCTTCATAAAACACAAAGGTTAATGGTTATTCCAATACACATCAAACAGAATAATTCAGTCCCGCTTTGGGTCGCGGACGTGGATTTCGATGAAGCGTCCGTTTTCGATACGGTAGAGTTTCTGATTGGTGGCAGGGTCGCGCAGCCCGCCGCAGGCTTCGATATAGGGACCCAGTTTTATGTAGTCGAAACAGGAGGCATCGATACCCGGAGCGAGCAGCTCTCGTCCGGAATACCATCCGGTTTTCAGTGCCGGCCACTGTTCCCTCACCCTTTTGGCACAAGCCTGAACCTCAAGTGGGGAATTGTCCCCTCCCATAAAGCCCACGCAGGTTATGCAGGCGGAATAGTCCCCGACAAGCTTGTCCAACGCAGAAAAATCGCCGGTGGAGACATCGCACAGGACCTCTCCGCTATCATCCCAGAGCCAGGGACTGTGACACCCCGGGCAATGGTTCGGACATCCGGTTATATTGATTGCCAGGGTAACCTGGTCGGGGATTTCCTGGCAAACAATGTCAAAGTTGTGGAATTTCAGCATCGCCTAAGCTTCGCAAGCCTGCTTGATTTCGCCGTGGTCCTTTGCGTAAAAACGCCTTGAAGCCTCTTCCTGACGGGCTTTGGAGAAGTTCGACACCCTCTTCATATAGCCGATGAT
>JBJEJT010000432.1:0-1688 GCA_051878255.1 Candidatus Cryptobacteroides sp.
CTCCTCCAGTCCGGCTATGAACACATAAGGAAATTCCAGTCCCTTGGAAGTGTGGACCGTCATCAGTGCGACCCTGTTAGCGGATTCCTCGTCGCTCACGTCCGCCGCGCTGACCAGGCTCACGTTCTCGAGGTAGTCGCCAAGTCTTACGACGGGATAGTCTTCGGGTTTCAGTTCATCCGCAGAGGAAATTTTCTCCTCGGCGATCATATCTTCCACATATTCCCCGTCCCTGTCTTCCATAAACAGTTTCACGGCATTGAGAAGTTCCTCCAGGTTCGCGAACCTCGACTGTCCCTCCACGGAGTTGTCCGCCTTGAGGGACTGCCACAACCCGCTGCCTTTCAGGACCTCGTCTGCAACGGTATAGGCATCTTCCGTGGCTGCCCTCACGGAGAGTTTCGCAATGAAGTCGCAGAATCCCCGGATGCGTGCAATGGCTGCCGGTTTGAGCCCGTAAGTCTCGAGGTCCGGTTCATAAGCCGCCTTGAACAGGGTGGTGCCGTGCCCGTGTGCTGCCGCGGCGAGTGCCGTTACCGAAGTGTCCCCGATGCCGCGGACGGGTTTGTTCACGATGCGGCGGAAACTCTCGTCATCGTTTATATTGACCGTGAGTTTCAGATATGCCATCGCGTCCCGGATTTCAGCCCTTTCGTAGAATGAATTGCCGGAAAAAACTTTGTAGGGCACGTTTCTCTTGCGCAGTGCCTCCTCGAGGGCGCGGGACTGGGCATTGGTCCTGTACAGAATTGCAAAGTCCTGGTATTGTGCGGATTCGCTCCGAATCAGCCCGAGTATGGCAGAGACAGTCAGCATAGCTTCCTCGGTTTCCGTGAAAGCCTTTATCAACTTTATCTTGTCTCCCTCATCGCCTTTCGAGAAACAGGTTTTCGGTATTCTCGACGAGTTCTTCTCAATCACTGAGTTGGCTGCATTCACTATGGTCTGGGTGGACCGGTAGTTCTGTTCGAGCCTGAAAATCCGCGCATCCGGATAGTCTTTGCGGAAATTGAGTATGTTTTCCACCCTCGCCCCACGGAAGCCGTAGATGGACTGGGAGTCGTCGCCCACCACGCAGAGGTTCCGATGGCCTGCAGCCAGCCTTTTCAATATGATGTACTGTGCCATATTCGTGTCCTGGTACTCGTCCACGAGGATGTGGTCGAACATTCCGGATATTCCGGCGCAGGCATCGGGGCTGTCGCGCAGGAGTATGTTCATATTCAGGAGCACGTCGTCGAAATCCATCACTCCGGACTGTATGCACTTTTGGGCATAGAGGGC
The DNA here is from genome assembly GCA_051878255.1 of Candidatus Cryptobacteroides sp. GTDB lineage: Bacteria > Bacteroidota > Bacteroidia > Bacteroidales > UBA932 > Cryptobacteroides. The sequence goes on from JBJEJT010000432.1 coordinate 1,285, forward strand.
ATAGATTTCACTGATGCGGGGCATCTTGCGCTTGTTGTCCTGCTCTATGGCTGCCGGACTTTCCCGGTACTTGGCTGCCGTGACGAGATTGTTCTTCGCATAGGAGATGCGGGACTGCACGTCCTTGGGCTTATATACTTTGTCATCCAGCTGGAGTTCCCGGATGCAGGTCTTGATGAGCCTCTGGGAGTCGTCGGAGTCGTAAATCGTGAAGTCTGACCTGTACCCTATCCGGTCGGCATAGACCCTGAGCAGACGGATGAAGACGGAGTGGAAAGTGCCCATATAGAGCCTGCGGGCGGACCTTGCCCCCACCATAAGCGCGATTCTCTCCTTCATCTCCCTTGCAGCCTTGTTCGTGAAAGTCAGGGCGAGTACTCTCTCCGGCGCACACCCCTCCTGCA
>JBJEJT010000433.1:0-6870 GCA_051878255.1 Candidatus Cryptobacteroides sp.
CATAACATATCACAAGTTTTGAGCGACCTCTTCCAGCATATCCCTGATGGAGGTCAGCGATTCCACGATTTTCTGTTTCCTCTCCGCACCCTTGCGGTCCTCTCCCATACGCTTTGCAGCCCCCTCGATAGTCAGACGCTCGCTCTTGAGGAGATAGCGTATGAGCTTGAGAGCCTCTATGTCTTTACTGCGGTACACCCTGTCCCCTTTGGCAGTCCTTGTCGGACTTACGTACTGCGGGAAAGAATTGCTCCAGAATCTCACGGTGGAGTTGTTTTCCCCGAGCATACGGGAGACTTCTCCTATTGTAAAAAACTGCTTTTCCATTGACAATATGCCTTTAATCCATTGACTGTTTGGTAACTGAAGAAATCACCAGCATATCCACGTAGTCCGACACGCCGAACGACGCGAACATATAGTTTACGGGGTTCACGACCACCGTGTCCCTGATAACCTCGTAGTGCAGATGAGGGGCGTAGGCATTGCCCGAAACCCCCACTCCGCCTATCTTCATCCCGGTGCGCACCGCTGCTCCCTTGCGCACGCTGATGGACGAGAGATGGGCGTATCTCGTGTGATAGCCTCCTGGATGACTGACCGTCACCACGTTGCCCTGTCCTTTCATAGACCTTTTCACAGAAGTCACGACTCCGTTTCCGGTAGCGAGCACAGGCACGTCCGCCTCCGAGATAATATCCATACCACCGTGAAACACAGGCACCTTATAATATGGGTTGATCCTGTCCCCAACTGACGCCCCGACCTGGGACGGGGAGAGCCCTGCCACCGGAGATGCCATAGGAGGCAACTCGCTTTTCCGGGAAAGCATCATCAGGACCGCCCTCAGATTGTCTTCCACGGCGGAGGCTTTCGATTCGAGGGACTGGAGTTTTTCCGTGGAGTATTCCACAACTTTGGTGTCGGGTACGGAACCTATGCCTCCGAGAAAGGAGAAAGACCTCATAATGTCCAGTTTCGGGGCATCGCTGCGGAAGATGGAACGGTAGATTATGCTGTCGCAGCCGGACAGGTAGGCAAGTTCGTCGGCAAGCATATCCGCCTTTTTCTGCAGGCGAGGGATCTGCTGCTCGTATGCCCGGTTCTGCTCGATGAGCGCAGCCTCTTCCTTCGTGTTGAACAGGAGGGAAAACAGGAGATAGACTATCACCGTGAATGTCACTGCCGTGGTCGCGAAAATGGCAATGAATTTGAGCACTGCGCCGAATGTCAGCCCCGCCTTGCGAAGACTCAGGCTGTCCCTGTCGAAAACATATCCCTTTCTCTTTGCCATAGACTACCTCCTGACTACTCTCGACGGGTCGATCACCACCCTGCCGGAACTGTTCCTGGACACCTGGGCCATAGTCGAATACTCCTCAACCGTCATATCCAGGTCCATATAGTTCGCCGGATTTGTCGGCTTGCCCTTGTAGATTACTTCATAATGGAGATGGGAGCCGGTGGACTTGCCCGTATTCCCGACATTGCCTATGCACTCCCCCCGCTGCAGTTTCATCCCCTCGACCACGTTCACGAAACTCAGATGGGCATACCTCGTCTTGTAACCGAAACCGTGGTTCACGATTATCTGGTTGCCGTAGCCCCTGAGGTCGAATTTGACGGTCTCGACCACACCGTCCCCGGTCACATACACAGGCTCCCCTTTCTTGGCAGCGAAATCCAGCCCCTGGTGGAAAGCGGGACGTCCGGTCTTGGGATCCGCCCTGCGCCCGAAGGTACTCGACAGACGGTAGCGCGTCTTGTCCGGACAGACGGGAGGGATTATGGGCACGCTGGACGCCATATCTCCAGCCTGCTTCGCCAGCCTCATCACCTCGTCGAAAGATTTGGACTGGATGAACGCCTTTTTGCTCAATTGGTCGGTACGCACCACCACATCGGCGAAATCCCGGCTGAAGTTCCCCTCGTAGAGCCATCCGTAACGGTTCGTGCCCTGGAATCCGGCATCCCTCACCTCCGGGGATATCCGGCTCATACCCAGGACTGTACGGTAGATGTCGTCATCACGCTGCTGGAGCAGTTCGAGCCTGCGGTCGGCATCCTGGACAAAGGTCCCGAACATCTCGATACTCGACAGGAGGGCTGCATTCCGCTTCTTGAGCAGGGTGGTCTTGGGCAGTTCCATATTGAAGACGGATGTCAGCAGCCACAGGTTGAAAATCCCTGTCAGCAACCCGCCTGCCACCAAAAACACAAACTTGGCGATTCTTCTCTTGAAATCGCCTCCTTCCTCCTCGTAAAGCAGGGTATTGGGGTTGAATATGTATTTTTTAAGGTCAGGCATCGCGCAAATATAGTGTATTTTGCAAATAAAGTTGTAATTTCGCAGGCTTAAATTGAATTAGTGAAAATATAGCATATACATATATGATGACTTCAAAGGAAATAAGAAAAGCCTATCTCGACTTTTTCGCATCAAAAGGTCACACCATAGTACCTTCGGCACCTATGGTCGTGAAGAATGACCCTACCCTTATGTTTACCAATGCCGGGATGAACCAGTTCAAAGACTGGCTGCTCGGCAACAGCCCGGCTCCGTTCCCGAGAGCGACCGACAGCCAGAAGTGCCTGAGGGTCAGTGGCAAACATAACGACCTCGAGGAAGTGGGGCACGACACATACCACCATACTATGTTCGAGATGCTCGGAAACTGGAGTTTCGGGGACTATTTCAAGAACGAGGCGATAGACTGGGCGTGGGAACTGCTCACGGAGATCTATGGAATAGACAAGGACAGGCTTTATGCGACGGTTTTCGAAGGCTCCGATGAAGACGGGACTTCGCTCGACACCGAGGCACGGGACCGCTGGCTCACCCACCTGCCTGCAGACAGGGTGCTGCTCGGCAACAAGCACGACAATTTCTGGGAGATGGGGGACACCGGTCCCTGCGGACCTTGCTCCGAAATCCACGTGGACCTGCGCGACGATGCCGAAAGACAGGCTGTACCGGGTGCGGAACTTGTGAACAAGGGGCATCATCTGGTAATCGAGATTTGGAACCTGGTGTTTATGCAGTACAACCGCAAGGCTGACGGGTCGCTGGAGTTGCTGCCGCACCAGAATGTGGATACGGGTATGGGCTTCGAGAGGCTCTGTATGACCCTCCAGGGCAAGAAGAGCAACTACGACACCGACGTCTTTACCGGGATGATAGGCAGAATCGCGGAACTTTCCGGCAGGAAATACGGCTCCGATGAAAACGTGGACGTGGCTATGAGGGTTGTCGCAGACCATATCCGTGCCATAGCATTCTCGATTGCGGACGGCCAGCTGCCCTCCAATGTGAAGGCGGGCTACGTCATCAGGAGGATACTCCGCAGGGCAGTACGCTATGGCTACACTTTCCTCGGTTTCAACGAACCTTTCCTCTGCCGCCTCGTGGGACAGCTCGTGGACGATATGGGCGAGTTCTATCCTGAGATTGCAAAGCAGCAGAACCTCATAGAAAAGGTTATCAGGGAAGAGGAGATGGCGTTCCTGCGCACCCTGGACAGGGGCATCAAGCTCATTGAGAGCATAATGGAGAAGAGCGCCGGCACGAAAGTCATCAGCGGCGGGGATGCATTCACCCTCTACGACACTTTCGGCTTCCCTATAGACCTGAGTGAGCTCATAGCCTCCGAAAGGGGCTTCAGCATAGACCTCAAGGGCTTCGAGGTGGAACTCCAGAAACAGAAGGAGAGGGCACGCAACGCCACTGCCAACGAGTTCGGGGACTGGGTGGAGTTCCACCATTGCGACGAAGTGGAGTTCCTCGGATATGACTTCACGGAAATCGAGGGTGCCCTGCTTGCACGCCACAGGACGGTCAAGCAGAAGAACCGCGAAATGATACAGTTGGTGTTCGACCGCACCCCGTTCTACGGAGAAATGGGAGGCGAGGTCGGCGACTCCGGATGGATAGAGGCTGAAAACGGGGAGAGAATCAGGATCCTGGACACCGTGAAAGAGAACAACCTCACCATACACATAGCCGAGAAACTGCCTTCTGACTGCTCCTGCCCGTTCAAGCTGACGGTCGATGCCAGACGCAGGCAGGACATTGCCAACAACCACAGCTGCACCCACCTTCTGCACCTGGCGCTGCGTGAGATTCTCGGCAGCCACGTGGAGCAGAAAGGCTCCTATGTGACTCCGGACTACTTCCGCTTCGACTTCTCCCATTTCGAGAAGCTTACCGACGAACAAATCGACAAGGTGGAAAAGAGGGTCAATGAACTGATCCGCGACAACAACCCTCTCCAGGAGAAGAGGGACGGCACTATGAGGGAGGCAGAGCAGATGGGGGCGATGGCACTGTTCGGCGAAAAATACGGCGAAAAGGTCAGGATCGTGAAATTCGGGGAGTCCGTCGAACTGTGCGGAGGATGCCATACGTCCGCAACCGGGAACATCGGATTCTTCAAGATCGTGTCAGAAAGCGCAATAGCAGCCGGAATCAGGAGGATAGAGGCAAAGACGGGACTTGCAGCGGAGAATGCCGTCGATATGATTGAACACGCATTCCGCAGTGCAAGGGCATTGTTCAACAATGCTCCCGACCTTGCGGCGGCGATTGAGAAGCTCATAGCCGAAAACGATGCGTTCAAGAAGGAAATCGAGGCTGTGGCAAAGGAGAAGGCTGCCGCATTCAAGCAGATTCTCAAAGACAGTGCGAAGGACATCAACGGAATCAATGTCGTGATCGTCAGGACCGGGGTCGATCCGGCAATGCTGCGCAACGCCGCGTTTATGCTCCAGAAAGAGTCGGACAATCTCGCTGTGATCGCCGCTTTCGAGAACGAGGGGAAACCTCAGTTGCTGGTTATGTATTCGGCAGACCTGGTGGCAAAGGGACACAATGCCGGGGCTGACGTGAAAGAGGCTGCGAAAGCCATACTCGGAGGTGGCGGAGGACAGCCCGGGCTTGCAACCGCAGGCGGAAAGAATCCGGAAGGACTGGAAGACGCCGTACGCATACTCCTTTCAAGACTGGAGTAGGATCCGGAATGTCACGGGCAGACAGGCAAGATGAAGAAACTGGACAAATTCATACTGAAATCCTTCGTGGGACCGTTTATCGCAATACTTCTGATTGTGATATTCATCCTTATGATGCAGTTCCTCTGGCTCTACATCGACGAGCTTGTGGGGAAAGGTCTGGGTTTCAAGGTGATAATGGAATTTATGATGTGGGGGGCGTGCACCCTTCTGCCGCTTTCCCTCCCGCTTGCCACGCTTCTCGCGTCTATGATGACCCTTGGCAATTTCGCCGAAAGCAACGAACTCCTTGCGATGAAGTCGGCAGGAATATCCCTCTCCCGCATACTCCTGCCCATTGGGACGATTTGTATGGCTGTGAGCATAGGAGCTTTTTTCATTGCCAACGACCTCATCCCGATTGCATACAATGAGATTTATACCCTGCGTGACGACATAGGCAGGACCAAGGAGGAGATAAAAATCCCCACCGGGACTTTCTACGACGGCATCGAGGGCTACATCCTCCGCATCGAGGACCGCAACGACAAGACGGGGATGATGTACAAGGCTATGGTGTACAACCATACGGAGAAGAAAGGCAATACGAGCCTGACCGTAGCCGACTCCGCGATGATGACTATGTCCAAGGACAAGAGTTATCTCTACTTCACACTCTACGACGGCTCCAATTTCGAGGAGACCAACACGAAGAAGTACAGGGACACCACCCTCCAGTTGCAGGAGGTGGAGTTCAGCAGGCAGCAGATCATCATTCCGTTGGAGAACTACGCCTTTCACAAATCCGATTCCGCAAGATATAGCGACCAAGTAAAGTCGATGAGTCTCAAGGAGTTGAATCACGGAAAGGATTCCATCGGAGGCATCAATGACGCAGCCCGGGCGGAAAATTCCAGGAACGTGAAAGGGATGAAGTCCGGACTTCGCTACCACAGGCAGATGGACTCGACTTTCATAGCCCAGCGCAAGACTCCGCTGACTGCGGACAACTTCGGGGAATGGAAGGACCTGGACACGGAAATCCACGCCGTGGAGAGGGCAAAGGCAAAGGCAGAGGAACTGCAGGGCACCCTCTCTATGTATGCCAATGACGTGAGTTACCACACCCGGGTGCTCAGGGGCATAGACATAGAGATTTTCAGCAAGTTCGCGCTGTCCCTCGCCTGCTTCATCTTCTTCCTCATCGGTGCGCCCCTGGGTGCCATCATACGCAAGGGAGGGCTGGGCACGCCTGCCATCATCTCCGTACTCTTTTTTGTATTTTATTGGGTGATAGACATTTCCGGAAAGAAACTCGCAAGGGACGGAGCCGTGTCTCCGGAGTTGGGAGTGTTCATATCCAGCGTTGTGCTCGGTCCCATAGGCATCTGGCTGACCTGGAAAGCCGTACACGACGCATCCCTTTTCAATATCGACAACATCAAAGCCGGATTCAGAAAAATCAAAGCGAAATTTATGGGATTGTTCAGAAAGACCAGGATAGTGTTTATGGGTACGCCGGAGTTTTCGGTGGCTGCCCTTGACAGACTTGTGACAAAAGGATACAAGGTGGTGGGAGTCGTGACCGCCGTCGATAAGCCTTGCGGCAGGGGGATGAAAGTCAGTTGCAGTGCCGTGAAAGAATATGCCCTGGCACACGGCATACCTCTGCTCCAGCCGGTCTCACTCAAGGACGAGGCGTTCATAGGGGAACTCAGGAAATGGAAACCTGACCTGTTCGTGGTGGTGGCGTTCAGACTGCTGCCGGAAGCGGTGTTCAGCATACCTAAACTCGGAACTTTCAATCTGCACGCAGCCCTGCTGCCTCAATACAGGGGAGCTGCCCCGATCAACTGGGCGATTATCAACGGGGAGAATATGACC
>JBJEJT010000434.1:0-6860 GCA_051878255.1 Candidatus Cryptobacteroides sp.
CCTCACGTATCTGAACGTGCTGAACTGGTGCATCCAGTCCGAGAGCCTCAGCCCCGGATTCCTTACGCACCTGCTCACCTCACTTTACGACACGGTGGAATGTATAAGGGCGAATCCGTACCATACAGAGGCAAGCAACCACAGACAGTTCGAGGTGGAAGCAGTGTACTATGCCTCCTTACTCCTGCCTGAGTTCAAGGATGCTGAAGCCTGGGAGACGGAATCCTATTCTATGATGGAAAATCAGAGCAACATACAGTTTGCCGAAGACGGAATGCAGAACGAGATGGACCCAAGCTACCATATCACTGTGATTTCCAACTTCTACAATATGTACAATCTTGCCAATAATAACGGCAGATTCGGAAGACTGCCTGCAAACTATGTTGAAAGTATGAGAAAGGCGTGCGGATTCGTGAGGGACATAATGTGTCCGGACTATTCTCTCGAGTTCTTCAACGACACCCGCGCCTGGGAAAAGAGTGTCCTGAAAAAGAATTTCGTGAAATACTATACCTTGTTTCCGGATGATGAGACTTTCAACTGGATGGCTACGGAAGGGACGGCAGGCACGGCACCGACTGGTACATTCCAGAGTTACCCCTATTCCGGATGGCATATTTTCCGCAGCGGATGGACAGCCTCTGACCAGATGCTCATACTCAAGAACAATTTCAACGAACACGGATGGTGGCACTGCCAGCCGGACAACGGTACAATCAGCCTCTACCGGGGCGGAAGACATTTCCTGCCGGACGCAGGAGTCTATACCTACGGTGGGAATGCCTCGGACGATGCTCTCAGGGAGCAGTTCCAGTCCACGGCTATGCACAACACGATCACCCTTGACGGACAGACTGTCACGGCTATGCTTGGCACCACAGTCAGCACGGGCGCATCAGATGCCGTGGACTGGGCGAAAGTCAGCAACGCCTCCTATTCGAATCTGAACCACGAAAGGACCGTATTCCACCTCAAGGAGCAGGAATTCTTCGTGATTCTGGACAAGGCTGAGGGGACGGCGACCGGCAGCGTGGACCTGCACTGGCATTTCTGCCCGGGAACGGTCAATTTCGAGAAAAAGGACGACTCTTTCGCTGCCACCACTGCTTTCGGGGACGGGAATGATATGTGTTTCAGGACTTTCTGCTTTGACGGAATCAGCCCTGTCGGCGAGTTCACCTGTGTCACGGGCACATCCTGGACGTCGGATGTCATCGGGTCCAGGACCGAAAGACCTTGCTGCTCCGTGGGCATCACAAAAACGGACAATCCGGTACGCTTCGTCAGCGTCATAGTCCCGGTTTCCACCTCTGATGAGCCGCAGATAAGCCTACAGCTTACAGAAACTCAACTGACTGTCACATACGATGGAAGCTCCACCGTATTGTCACTATAGGTTGAACTCGATGTAGCGGCGTATGGCTTCCTGGCAGACAGGGCAGAACGCTGGGGCAGCATTGGTCTTCATACGGCAGTCGGGGAAAGGGCGGTACACGCCCTTGGACTGGTAGCCACCGCCTTCGTAAACTCCAATGAAAGCCTCCGCAGGCTCTCCGGAGGCGATGCGCTGCCATAGGTGTGCGTCATCGACGGGTGCAGTGGGCACGGACGCTCCCTCGGGCATCATATCCGACCATTTGGAACCGAAATCCTTGAGGGTGGTAAGGTTCTGCTCCCACGGCTCCGCCTCCGGATAATAGTAGTCCGTAAACATATCGTCATAATAGTACTCGTCCCCGAGACCGCAGAAACTGTGTCCGAATTCGTGGACGACCACAGGCTTGAACATAGGATGGTGGGCAGTGGTCAGAGTGTAGCTGTTGTAGATGCCGCCGCCGCCGTAGGTGTCGGTGTTGGCGAGGATGATGATATGTTCATAGGGAATGCCCACGAGCGCATTGTGCAAATCCTTGATACGCAATGTCGTGAGATAGCGGTCCATATAGAAGGTGCTGAAATGTGCCGAGAGTGCAGTGTCTTTCCACAGCCCCTCCAGAGGCACGCTGACCCCGTCCTCCGCCGACTCCAATGCCACAGCCCGGAAATTGAACCTGTCCCTGTAACTGCGGAAAGGTTCATAGGAGAGGATCTCATCCATAGCGGTGCGGGCGTCGGAGAGGAACAGTTCCCTTTCCTCAAGTGTGTATCCCTCTGCCACTATCGCCACATCTATGCACTCTGATGGTTCCCCGCTGCGAAGCAGTTCGAAGCAGGGAGCCGGGGAAACTGCCCGGTGCCGTATCAGGATGTCCTCCGGGTCCACTATATGCTCTATAGAAGCAATCACTTCGCCCTTGAACCCATAGAGTTCCAGACTAAGCCTGAAACATTCCTCAGGCATAGGCAGGAGGAAGACAGCCTCGAAACTGCGGCGCAGATGCACGGCTTCCTCCGTCGCCAGCCACTCCTGGAAAAGGGTGGAGAAACTGTTGGCATAAAGTACGGAACCGTCTGAAAGACTTGTCATCGCAATTTTCCCGTTGCCCCGCACCGGGACGCTGTCCAGATTGTGCCTGCGACCTGACCAGCCGTCGAAGCAGGAAAGTTCATCGAGAGAAATCTGCTGTTGGGAAGCAGTGCCTGTGAAAATGTAGTCGGCACGCAGGGTGCGTCCGGAGCCGGTGCGGCTTGCGCCGGATGAGGAAGCCGGTACCAGAACCAGAAGCAGGCAGAAAATATGGAGGAATGTTTTCATCATCAGATATTGTAAAACTGCGGGGGAACGACCCTGAAGCCACTCCCCCGCAAATTCAAGCGTAATCGCTATGGAATTATTTGGAAGCCTCAACAGAAACCTTACGGAATTCCTTGAGATCTTTCATAAGTTCCAACGCATTCTTACGTGCTCTTGCGCCGGCTGCCTTATTGCCCTTCTCTACCTGCGCCTCTGCATTCTTCTGAAATTCTGCGATTTCAGCGTTGATTTTTGCTACAAGCTCTTTCATTGTATTAAAATTAAAAGTTAGTGATATGTTTCTGCAAAACTTGCGCAAGGTATGCAGAAATAAATTAACAAGCAAGCATTTAACTCATTTTTTTCGATTCTGGGCACGAAATTCCTGTCACTCAGACCTCAATCTGTCACTGTTCCGAACTCCCGGAATATGCAGATGAGGATATTTCCACGCTACAGGGACAACTCGCTCACTGTGAGTTTCTCCACCTCGACAGAACCGTTTACGGCAGCAAATTCGAGAGTGTTGAACGGCTGGGACGGGAATACCAGCTGAGTGAGGCTGACCCTGCCTCCGTCCACGAAAATTTCAATCGAGGAATGGTCCAACCAGATGTCCATATCGTAACCGTCGCAGGCGATGCAGAGGTCCAAAGGAGCATAAATCTCGCTGCAGAAGTTGTCGTGCCCCGTCATCAGTCCGCTGTGGGAACGGTCCATCCTGATGGTCTTTCCGTCCATAATCAGGGAGACATACTCGCCAGAGTTGTTCAGCAGGCGCAAACTCAGGCTTCCCGCATCCTCCAACCCGACATTGAAAGAGACACGGCAGGCGCCATCGTCCAGGAGGTTAGCCCTGTTGTCCTGTCCTGCCCTGAGTTTGAACCCGTCAGCCGTGTAACTGTTCCTGACAAGGCTGGAAAGTTCGGGCACGGGTGTCGCCCGGGCATAGATTCCTCCGTTGCAGGTGAAAAGCGAGAGTTCCCTCGGAATGGAGTTGGCGCTGCGGAAAGGGGCAGAAGGCACCTTGTCGGCGTATTGCCAATTGCTCATCCACGCCATAGCGACCGTGCGGTCCCCGGTGCCGGAAAAAGTCACTGCCGCATAGTGGTCCTTGCCATAGTCCAGCCACCTGGTCACAGATGGTGGAGTGTCGCAGATGAAAGTGCGTCCGTCGAACTCTCCTATGAAATACTCCGTGGCACTTCCTCCGAAGATTCCGCCCGGATTGATATTGACTATGAGCATCCATTTCTTCCCGTTCCTGCCATCATCCACAGGCAGCTGCACCAGGTCCGGACACTCGAAGAGGCTCGGCTGAGCCCCATAGCCCTTGCCGAAACAGCCGGTGTATTCCCATTCCCTCAGGTTCGTTGAGCTGTAGAAACGGACTTCATAATTGGCAGCCAGCACCATTACCCATCTGTCCTCATAGCGGATTACCTTCGGGTCTCTGAAATCCCGGATGCCGTCCGACGGCACAAGCACGGGATTGCCGGCATATTTGGTGAAAGTCACGCCATCGTCATTGCTGTAGGCTATGCACTGGCGCTCCCCAGCCTCGGAATGGGCAGTGTAGAAAACCACCACAGCCCCCTCTCCGAAGCCGGAAACATTATCCTCGTCCACCACGGCGCTGCCGGAATAGATGTGCCCGAGGGTGTCCCTGTCCAAAGCTTCGGGATGCGCCTCCCAATGAATCAGGTCCTCGCTTGAGGAATGCCCCCAATGCATATTGCCCCAGGTGCATCCGTAGGGATTGTGCTGATAATAGAGGTGGTAGCGTCCGTCTTTGTAGAACATTCCGTTGGGGTCGTTCATCCACCCGTATCGAGGGGTATGATGATATGCCGGACGGTATCTGTCCCCTGCAAGTTGCGGAGAGTCGGTGCAGCGGAGGGAGGTCCAGGCTATGGCTCCATCCCAAAGTCCGCTGAAATTCACCACTTTAGGTTCACGACCCTCAGGCAGCCGGAATGGCACCCAATAGTCTATGCTGTCGTTCGCAAGCCTTATGTCCATCCAAGGCACATCTGCGGCAGCATCTTCCAGCCTCACCCTCACGGTCCAACTGCTTTCCTGGACCGGAAGCATAAGGTAACGGGCTCTTCCCGTCACGGTAACCCTGGCATTGTCGCCGTCGTTCTCCACAAGGATGTCAGTCCCTGCCCCTTTGCAGGAGCAGAGCAATGACATCAACAACACACTAATAACAAATAATGGTAGGTTCTTCTTCATAATCAATATTTTGCAATAGTCAAATCAGCAACATCCAATGTCCCGGAAAGGCAATTCAGAGACCAAGGGTTCTTTGCCATCCCATAGATGCGGCAGGTATAGGCAAGTGCGTCATTGACATACATAGTGAGCACTGAATTGTCGGAGTGGATGGTTATGTCATAACTTTCCGCAATCGGGAAAAGGTAACTGTCCGAATCCGAGATGAAACCAATGCCGCCATCTTCCTCGAAATTGACCTTGAGCTGTGTCTCCGACTCGGGATGGAAAACGAGGGAATACCATTTCTCGGAATCGGTGCCACGGGAGAATGAGATTGAAAAGCTGTCGGATGCACTGCCGGTCCTTGCAGTGAAACTTATGCTGTTACAGGTGCCGAGACGGCTGAAAAGCACATAGTTGCTTTCGGAAAGGCTGTATTTTCCATCGGAGAAACAATCCGTGTCTCCACCCATTATCCTGGCATCGACCTCTTTCCCGGCAAATTTGCCTTCTATCGCAGGAACGGCGCACAGGACAAGCGAGCCGTCCGTGCCCTGACTGATTTTGTGTGCCACCAGCGCTCCGCCCCAGTCGTAAACCTTGGTGTTGTCGGATCCGGGACGGTCTGCACACCAGCCCCAGATATAGCGGTCGGTACCGTTTGAGGCAGTCTTGCCGGCATAGAAGCCCCTGGAGTCCAGCACACCTTCTTTCGAGTCGGGCCAGATTCCGGCGTCATTGGCAGTGCAGGCTTTGAGCTCTTCAAGCGTCCTGCCCTTGAAATACTGCACCTTGCGCACGGCAGGATGGATTTCCGAATAGACCAGATACCACCAGTCGCCCATCTTGAACACGTCCGGACATTCGTAGAAACGGTCCCACATCATTTCCATAAACACTCCCCTGTGTTCCCAGTTGCGCAAGTCGGAAGACACGTATTCCGCCAGCACCCCCTTGGTCCCCTTATAGGTGGATATGACCAGATGGTAGAGCCCCTCGTCATCGGTGAAAACGTGCGGGTCACGGAAATCGTTGGGGGAATAGGCATCCTGCGCACCCGTGAGCAGGAAAGAACGGCATCTGTCCCAGGTCTTGAAGTCGGAAGAAGTGGCGTACATCACTGCCTGGGGATAGTCGGAAGCGGATGGGTCGTATTTGTTACCGGTGTAAAAGACGTAGTAGAGCCTGTCCTGGGGGTTATAGATTACGGAACCTGTCCCGAGAGCCGCATCCTGATCGTCTGCCCCGCCGCAAGGCAGGAGTTCTCCGAGGGAGGTGTAGGAGGCTGCATCGCGGGTGGATACTCCCCAGAAAGGATGGTAGGTTGCCACCTGGTTGGGGCGGAAGTCCTGCAGATACATTATCTTCCATTCGCCGGCTGCCTCGTCATAGAATGGCATAGGGTCAGCCACATAGCCCACTGCCGGTTTCCAGAACGTGCTGAAAGACTGCTGGTCCGAGAACTGGAACCATTCTGCCGTGGCTTCAAGGTCCCGCTGCGGCAGCACCGGGCTGTCCTTGCTGCAGGACAGGGTGCTGACGCAAATCAGGGCCAGGGCGGAGAGCATTTTCAGTTTCATCGTCATAATTATTCTGCTGAATTGGTTTCAGATGCAGGCTTGAGGTAATTTATGGCATTGCGGGTCATATCCAGGACGTTGTTGTGGAAATAATTTTCGGTCCACTCCCAGGTGCCCTCTGTCGTATGCCAATCGTAGTAAGGGGTACCTATGCAGAGGACTTTGCCTTGTCTATCGCCCGTTGCAGGGAATTCCCAGATTACTATATCCTGGTCGCTGTCCTTTGCCAAAATATTGCAGCCTACTTTTGCAGAAATTTGCGAATAGGATTCATCCAAATTGACTGATTCGTCTTCATTTTTGACGACATAATCTCCCCAACCTTCGTGCACATTGTACCTTGCAACGGAATTGCTCAAAAGATATCCCTCGTCAACCATACA
>JBJEJT010000435.1:0-1685 GCA_051878255.1 Candidatus Cryptobacteroides sp.
TCTGAACCTTGCGGAATGCCGTGCAGCACTCGGAGATACAGACGGGGCTCTCGACAACCTGAACATCGTGCGCAAACGAGCTGGCATTCCGGAACTGACCAGTGCGGACCTGACGGAAGAAATGCCTCTCGAGGAATGGGTGCGCAACGAAAGGTTCATCGAACTCTGGGCTGAGGGACACCGTTACTTCGACCTCCGCCGCTGGTGCCTGGCACCTCAGTACCTCAAGGCAGGCGTGAGGGAAGGTCTCAATTTTACCATTGAAAATCCGACTTTCGAACAGTTGAACCAGCGTACTGTAGTCAATCAGCCTTTTGAGTGGAACGAAAGGATGTATCTGCTCCCTATCGCCACTGCAGAAAAGGACAGCAACCCTCAGTTGGTGCAGGCACCCGGTTATTGATGATTAAAAAGATCCAAGATTATGAAAAAGACAATAAATGCGATAATCATCTGTCTGCTCGCCTGTGGCTGTACGAGCAAGTTCACCCCGGAATCCCTGGTCGGCGAATACTGGCACACTATCCTGAACATCAAAAACAGCGGAGAGCAGGAAATGTCGTTGTCAATGAAATCAGAGACGGCTACGTTTGACTTGACCGTGCTCAAGGTGGGCAGCGAAGCCAATTCCGTTTCGAGGGCGACACTCAAGGTAATGGACTATGCCAGGATGTCCGAAACCCTGCAGTATGGGGACTACTCCATTCTGGATGCAGACCTTTTCGATTTCAATCCGGCGATTGAATTTACCGCGGAGGAAAAAGGCAAGATAGTCAGAATCAACATCCGGCAGAAAAAGGTGCTGGAGAACCTGCGCAACCACCCGGAGACAGAATTCATCCTCCCCCTGGTCCTTGTCAGCGACAGGGACTCGGTCAATGCGAACAAGAACTGTACTTTCCTGCGGTTTGTGGACGGGAACGTGTCCAAGAAAATCTCTCCGGCATCTTTCATCATCGTGAGTTGCGACCTCCCAACCAATGGCTATCTGGCTGGCAACACCACAGACAACATCATAGACGGAGACCTTACGACCGCCTGGAGATCCATCCATTGGCAAGCCAAGGCAGTACAGTGTGCGCAGAGTGGCTCAGACCAGACGGCATTCTGGTGCAACAGGGAGGACCACGACGTGACAGACTATGTGTTCGTGGAGAAATTCACGAACACGGATGCCGGAGCGTGGGTGGATGAATACAGAGTGGACCTGCCGTGGAATATCGTCATAGACTTGGGAGACGAATACAAACTCACCTCCATTGCGATGACGGTTCCGAGGATTTTTGACCAGGGGGTGGACCTCAGTTCCTATTACCAGAGAATCCGGGACTATGAATACTGGATTTCCACCGACAACGTAGGATGGGAACTCTTCGCGTCCGGCAGTCTTCCGGTATATGGACCCGACACGGCGGCTCTGGAGGGGGCAGAAGCCGCGCTCGACCTCAAGAGCAGATATGTGAAACTAACCATAAGGACTCTGCACTGGAGGGAAGATACCGAAGAGCAGATGAAGTCCATTCATTCGGGACAGGCTTACAATGAATACCATAAAGCGGCTTTCTGCACCGATGCTGACAAAGTCTCGAAGGATCCGGAATATGCACAGTTCAAGAAGTGCGCTTCCGTACACCTTGGTCCGGCTCTCATCGGAGAAATAGAGTTCTGGGCAAGTGAAGACTAAT
>JBJEJT010000436.1:0-1681 GCA_051878255.1 Candidatus Cryptobacteroides sp.
ATGGATAAGGATTCATTATGGGTTGTCGTCAGAATCTACGGGAGGATTGCTTCCGTTTCGGCTGATTATAGGGCTTTACATTCGATTTCCGGATTCCTTGCCGGTATGAAAGAGCCCGCCTATCGGGAAATCAGTGTGCAGACGGTGGGTTTTGACGATATATGGGCATTGCGTCAGGAAGTTTCCTGGGACAGTTTCATTCTTTTCGGCACCGAATTCCAGAAGAGGGTATGGAGGGAGATTTTCTGCCTTGCGCACAAGCCCTGCGAAGTCGGGATATGCTATCCGGAAATGGTATGCTACAGTGAGTTTGCCTCCCGCTGCGGGTGTCCTGCCGGAGTGCGGGCGGTTGCCCACGCAGTCAGTCTGAATCCTGTGGCTGTCCTCATCCCCTGCCATCTGATCGTGCCTAAGGATGCCACTGAACGTATGGGCAGAATCAGGAATGGGGCAGAATCCACCATATTCAAGGGCGAAGACCTTTGCCTGGACAGCATCCTCTCTGACACCTCGCTGGATTTCGGGGAATATGCCCTCGGGCGGGAACTCAAACGCGAACTCATACGCAGGGAATTCGGGCAATGGATCTGAGTGGCGGAGGGTCCTGCGGCACCGGAGCCGTCCTTTTCACGCCCAGGTCCCGATGAATGCCACCTGTTCTGCCGAAAGTTTCTCCACTGCATAGCACCTCATTGTGCAAGGCATCGATTTCCAATTGATGCAGAGCCTCTTTATCAGCCTCTCCCCATCCCGTTTCCTTGACTATGGACCTGGTTACGTGTACCTTGATTCCGAGGAACCCAACTTATTGCCCATATTCGGAATCGTCAGGTCCGGGGATGTCCAGCCACTCATATTCTCCGCCCCACAAGTCGAGGAACCTCAGGAACATCCCGTTGCTGAGGACGACGCTGGCAGTGTTGTCACAGGGGTGGAAACTGATCCTTTCGGCATTGCGCAGTTCGGAATCTATGAAATACTTCACTCTGTGGCCGTTTCCGAAGAGTTCTTTAGGGTCGGCACTGCCGGCTATGCCTATGTCGTTGATAAGCCCGAATGCGCCTACTGAGCCCGGGGCTACTCCAAGGCATCTGTCCAACCTCTCCGGGCTGGCAAAGCTCAGCTTGCCCTGGCGCAGCAGATGTTCCAGCGAATGGATGTCAAGATTCTTGTGACATTCAAAACTTATGAGATAGTGCCTGTTCCCCTTGTGGTTGCGCATAAACAGGTTCTTGCAATGCGTGGAATCTATGTCTTTCCAATATGACAGGGCTTCTTCTATGGTGAAGAGTGGCGGATGATGATGGATCTCGTAAGTTATGTCGTGCGCTTCGAGCCAGGACAGCGTCTTTTGTATTTTTTCAGATGACATATTCTTCCAGATGAAGTTTCAAAAATTCATATTGCAAAATTAGCAATTTGTTCCGGATATCGTCATCGGCTCCGCTTGAGGGTCGGGATGAAAATTTGCGGGGTGCGGTCTCCCACACCCCGCAACTGCCGTGGCGGCAATATGATTTAGTGCATTATTTCTCTCTGAACCAGTCCATTGTCCTGCCGAGCAGTCCCCTCTTGTCAAGGGACCCGCGTACTTTCAGCACGTCGCCCTCGAGTTTCATAGAGCAATTGTAGGTCTTGCCGTTGCCCGGGTCGTAGATCGTGCCTCCGCGATATTCCGCCC
>JBJEJT010000437.1:0-1675 GCA_051878255.1 Candidatus Cryptobacteroides sp.
CAGCTCTCCAGCTCGTCCTCACCCTTGTCGAAGCGGCTCAGCTCGAGGAAGATCACTCGAAATTTACCGGCACGGGACATCCGTGTCCGGGAATGCAGGAATTGTCAATTTGGTAAGCAATGAAAAATCAGTTGCTTCAATATCAAGTAAGCGTTGAAAATAACTTGGACATCTCTCCGGTCCATACTTCCTCCCGAAGAGCGTGCCTGGCGGTACCAGGTGACCGATGAGAAAAGGAATATGGACCCAAATTATAATGGAGCAGACGTTTCTTATTGATTACCCACAACCTCGAATGTGATGTCCACGTCGCCGAAATGTCCGCAGATATTGTCTGTAGCTTCTATGTAGCGGCGGCTCAGCTGCCCCCTCCAGACTATGTCGTCCCGGATATTGAATGGGAGGGATATGTCGAAACCGTAACTCTTGGAGGCGACTTTCACTACGGCTGAACATTTCCACTGCGTCAGCGTCCCTCCGTCATCCTCAACTATCATAAAGGCGATTTGGGTGAGTTGGGATGTCCAGTCTGAAACGAGGACGGTGTTGAACGGCAGCGCCTGCCCAAGCTGCTTTCGCCGGACAACCACCATAAAGTCCGTCACGGCTGGAATATAGAGCTGGAGTTCCGCCTCCGTCGATGCCACGAAATCTGTCACTGAACCGGTCTTGATAAAAAACTCAGAGCCGCCTGCAAACCAGCTGTCGTAGTGGCGCTTCATTGTGAAATCCTTGAGTATGAGGGTCTTCACGGAATTTGCAGCCTTTGTTCCCGCATCCGGAATGGAGAATGCTGTCGTGAGTCCCGGGGTCTGTGATTCCGATGTGGATCCGCCTCCTATCAACAATGCCCCGCCACCGTTGTCCCATTCCGGATGCTCCCGCCTCATAATGTCCAGAGACGTGAATCCGGCATCGCTGTTCCGGTTCACCACCCACACAGGATGGGCAGCCGCATATTTCTCATCCACTTCAATCTCTCTTACCGTTCGGACTCCCTGTGCATCCGTTTCAACTTTCCACCCCACACCGGTCTCCGAGCCGTCTCCGGGATCAAAGGTAAAGACAGGCTCCGTCTCCCCGTCCCAATCCTCGGAATAAGGCCAATATATCTGAATATCAGAACTGCCCAGCATACCAAGCCATTCCTCCGGATTAGAATCCGAAGCCTTGGTGGCAGTACGGTTCCCGGCATACTCCATTATCAAATCCCTCAACGGGCGTATGTCTGAAACCGATTTTGAATCCTCCTGCAGGGCTGCCTCGCCAACTCCCCTGCCCGGACTTTCGAAAAGGTCTTTCATCGTATATTCCTCATCGTATCCGTTCGCGGAGGAAGAGGACACCGCCCGGTGCACTTCCCTGAAATGAACCTGCTCCATAGGCAGTTCAGACAGCATCCGAGCCACCTGATCCAAAGGTACTGCGACATCGTCCACGTCTGCCGCAGGCTCCGGTATTCTGCTGCAGGCAACAAAAAGGACAAGAAATAACAATTTGTCAGTCTTCATAAGCAATAAGAATTTTCTGCAAAGAGACTGACAAATAGCGGTTGAATGAAATTTTCAGCGTTTATTTTTCAAAGACAGGACCCGAGGCCCGCAAAGGCGGTTTTACGGAGGCGGAACGGACCCAGATATGCGCACTTTGGAATTTGTCCGGGAACAAAACAGCG
>JBJEJT010000438.1:0-1669 GCA_051878255.1 Candidatus Cryptobacteroides sp.
TCCACGGGATGTCCCCCTCTCACGGAATAGCCCTCTTTCACTTCATCGTTGGCAAGCACCGTCCCAAGTTTCGGACACCAGTTCACGGAGGTCTCCCCACGATAGGCAATGCGGTAGTTCATAAGTATCTCGGCTTTCTTCGGCTCATCAAAACCAGCCCACTGCCCAGCCGTGAAAGGCTCGTGCGCGGTACAAGCCGCATTCACTGCCTGGCTCCCGCCCCGGGAGAACGCTGCCTCAAGTTCCTCGATCGGACGGGCTTTCTGTGCATCATTGTCATACCAGCAGCCATACATCTTGAGGAACGCCCACTGTGTCCATTTGTAGTATTCGGGGTCGCAGGTGCGGATCTCACGGGACCAGTCGTAGGAAAAGCCTATGCGGTCCAACTGCCTGCGGTAACGTGCGATATTCTCATTCGTGGTCTTCTCCGGGTGCTGTCCGGTCTGGATGGCATATTGCTCGGCAGGCAGACCGAAAGCGTCATAGCCCATAGGATGCAGGACATTGAATCCCTTGAGCCTCTTGTAGCGGCTGTAGATGTCGCTGGCTATGTAGCCGAGGGGATGCCCCACGTGAAGCCCTGCCCCGGATGGGTACGGGAACATATCCAATACATAGTATTTCGGGCGGGAAACATCCTCCACCGTCCTGAAAGTATGGTGTTCAGCCCACCAGGACTGCCATTTCGCTTCTATTTCCCTGAAATTATAGTCAGTGTTCATATCGCAAGTTATTTAGTTACAATAATATCGTTGATACCGAAACTGCCCCTGCGGGACTTCTCGAGCCTGAATTCTATAGGCAGGGTCATCGAACAGGCGACCTTGATTCCCTTGACCTTGCCAGGCTTCCATTTCGGGGATGCCGACACCACCTTTATCGCCTCCGCATCCAGGACCTCGCTCACGGACCTCACAACCCTGGCATCCCTCACTTTTCCGTCCGCCCCGATGACAAATTCCACCATCACCGTGCCCTGGATGCCGTTCTCCACAGCCTCACGGGGATATTTCAGATAGGCATAGACCCATTTTGTGAGGAACTGGCGGGGATCGGTGCTGTTGAGAAAGGACGGTTTCACGTCGCACTCGTAATAAGGAATCACTTCCGAGTCATTCCTCTGCCCGTTCAGGACAGCATTGTGGAAAAGAGGTGCGGAACCGAGCCTCGACAGTCTCAGCACGCAGGCATAGACATATTCAAGCTCTTTCTCCATCCCGGAGTAGTCGAGGATGCTTTCAGTGTCGCGTTCAGTATTGTATTCCGCATATTTCCCGGTGCTGAAACAGATGGCAGGAATCTCCTTGGCGTAGAATGCCCTGTGGTCCGACGGATATGTCTCATAGGCAAGGACCTCCGGACGTATGGGAAGCAACTCCCCCTCGAGGGAGCGCAAGACGGTATTGAGGTCGTTGTTGGAAGCCGTGTAGGCATAGAAGCCGTTGTAGGTCGTGCCGACACAGTCCAGATTGACCATAGCATCTATGGCATCCGCATCGGAAAACTGTCTGTTCAGGAAATACCACGCCCCGGCATAGGACTGGGCTGAAGCGCCGAAGCCAACGAAAAGCACGGAACGTCCGAGGGATATGGCATTGGTTGAGAGCATCCTCGCGAGCTCGATCATAAGCGCCATCCCTGAGGCATTGCCGTTGGCACCGTTGTA
>JBJEJT010000439.1:0-6746 GCA_051878255.1 Candidatus Cryptobacteroides sp.
CTGACCCTCGAGTGCACCCTTTCCTGGGCAAGTTCCGGAGAATCCAGCCAGAAATACAGTACAGTCACGAAATATCCCTCCTGCTGCGCCTCCCTCACCATCCTCAGCAGAGTTCTCGTCGCCAGAGTGGTCTCAATGCCGAAATCTTTCTTCCTTTTCAGAAGATACCTGGTCTTCATCAGCATATACCGGCTCGCCATCAGAGGGACTTTTTCAGGCTCGTAGGGAGACAACCCCTTTGCAAACTCGTCAGAATTGACAAATTCGCTACATTCGAGCATTTCCGGCAGAAGCGTGTATGAGGCAGTGGTCTTTCCGGAACCGTTGCACCCGGACACAATGTAGAGTTTAGGCATCGGCATTTCGTTTTCCTCCTGATTAGATGCAATTCGGCTCCATATTGTTACATTCCCCCTGTCACTCCGTACCCGAAAAGTGCAAAATCCCCCTTGCAGGGGTCTGACGGGAAAATCTCGTTCAGGCTGTCAGTTATCTCCCGGGCAGTCACGATATCTTTGGGATTGCGCCGGGTCAGTCCGAGGGCAGACGCGACATTGTGTACGTGGACATCCAGGGGTATGACAAGTTCTGCAGGGTCGCTGTCTTTCCATACGCCGAGATCGACTTTCCCATCGTCCCGGACCATCCACCTGCGCATCATATTTATCTTTTTGTTAGCCGCTTTCGGATCCGGCTTCTGACCGTAAATCTCAGTGCGGAACCATTCCTGGCTCCTGTTTTCCAAACTTGAAACCTCCCCGTATGCCTTGCGCAGCCGTGCGCATATACCTGCAAATTCGCTCCATTTCACTGTCCGGTGGAGGCTGCAGTCCTCATCGCGGTAGTTCCCCCTCATCACATAGTCGTAGGGTTTCCAGTCCATTTCATCCAATGCCCGCTTGCAGTCCCGCACTATCATACATCTGCGCCCCCAAGCCAGATGCGCTGCAATCACCCCGGCAATCTCCACATCCGCAAGGCTGCACTCACCCCGTTGGTACCTGTCGGCGAAATGACGGGGGAAGATGATTGGATCCTCCTCGAAATAGCGCCGGTCATTGTATGTTTCCGCCCACTCTGCCAATTTGTCCGCTGTCTCTTTGTCCATATATCTGAAATTTGCCCATAAAGGTATAATCTCTTTAGAGGATTTACAAGAATTTTGATAAATTTGCAGAATATGAAAAAATGTGCAGTTTACATACTCGTCGGTATTACCCGTTTCCTGGCGCTTTTCCCACTCGGTTTCCATTACTTTTGGGCGGATGTGGCTGCCTGGATACTGCGTTCAGTCTTTGGCTACAGGCGCGAGGTAATTGCAATCAATCTTGCCAGGGCTTTTCCGGAAGCCGGATATGACCATCTTGTATGGCTTGAAAAGATGTATTACAAGCATATTGCCGAGATTGCCGTCGAGATGATATGGTTCTCCGGTTCGAGTGCCAAAAGGTTCAGGAAGTCCGGGATTATGACAATCAGGAATGCGGAAGTGCTTGAGAGGGCTTATAAGCAGTCTCCTTGTGTGGTCGTACTCAATTCCCACTGCGGCAACTGGGAGATTTTGGGAGGGCTGCCCCACGCGGAATGTCTGGACCTCGATTCTTTCCCTTTTCCGGAAGAGAACATACGCTGTGTTTACAAGGAACTTACCAGCAAGGTTTCAGATGAATTTTTCAAGAAGAGCCGTCTGTCGATGAGCCCTTCTCCTGAAATAGTGTTGGAATCCAGGAAACTGCTGCGGTATATGCTTATGCACCGCAATGACAAATTGGCGTATCTTCTGACCATCGACCAGAGTCCCTATGTCTCTGCCGTTGAGATAGGAACATTTATGTCGCAGAAAACCAAGGCTTTCCTCGGACCTGCCGAGGTGGCAAGCAAACTCGGTTTCTCGGTGCTGTACCTGAACTTCGACAGAATTGAAAGAGGCAGA
The DNA here is from genome assembly GCA_051878255.1 of Candidatus Cryptobacteroides sp. GTDB lineage: Bacteria > Bacteroidota > Bacteroidia > Bacteroidales > UBA932 > Cryptobacteroides. Next base: position 1,934 of record JBJEJT010000439.1, read on the forward strand.
TACGAGGTTTCTTTCGAGGAAATATGTATGGATGCCTCCACTATGGAGCCGAAGGAAATCGTACGCAGTTTCTACGACAAGCTTGAGGCGGAGATACACCGCCATCCGGAGAACTGGCTATGGTCTCACAAGAGATGGAATTAAGTTTAATCAATTGGATTATGAAACGTTTATTCTTGTCAGCATTGACAGTCCTGATAGCCGTTTCAGGCTTTGCGCAGGACTTTAAGGGAGACGAAAAGGTCAATATCAAAATCACCGTATCGGCAGTGCGGGAGAAATATTATGTCGGACCGTATGCAAAATATGCCCAGAAGTATCTTGGCGTGGAGGCTCGTCAGACATCTTCCTCTGCAACCCGGATTGAATCGGTCAGGATGACCTCGTCCGTTTCGGGAACCGGTGACGGATATGTTTTCAATTTCGGGGAACACATTCCGGACAAGCCGGATTATACTTCTGTGCCTCTGCTCAAGGCTGCGGTGGGACAGAAGAATGTGGAAACAGCTGCATCTGCAGCGGCAGAACAGTTGATGAACATACGGCAGAAGCGCTATCAGATACTCACGGGAGACACTGATATGTCCTTGTCAGGCGAAAGCCTCAAACTTACTCTGGATGAGTTCAGCCGCCAGGAGAATGAACTGCTCAGACTCTTTCTCGGCTATACCGTGACAAGTCCGATCGAGGGGGAATTTGTCGTGACACCGTCAGCTGACAATCAGACAGGCATATACGTGGCGTTCCGCATTTCTGAAAACGGGCTCCTGCCAGCCAACCATCTCGAAGGGAGAATGGTGACTCTCGAGGTCGTGCCCGTGAATCTGCCGGAGCCTGCGGATGAAACTGCTGCTGATGCCAGTCCAAAAAAGAAGCCTAAGGCTCCGAAGAATATGAAATGGGAGACCAAGTCCGAATTCATTCCGGCTGATTGCACCGTGCGTCTGCGTGACGGGGCAACGGTGGTTCTTCAGGGACGGGTGTCCGTACCGCAGCTGGGCTATACGAGGACTTATGAAGAACTCGTCCCCCTCCCAGTTGTGCCCAAGTAAACAATTAATACCGTAATATTATGACAATCAAAGATTTGGATCCACAGTTGGTGTGGAGGAACTTTTACGGTCTCACAAGAGTGCCGAGACCTTCCAAGCACGAGGAAAAAATCGCGAAGTATCTGTATGATTGGGGCGTGAGCCGTGGTTTTGAGACTGTCATCGACAACGAACCCATAGGCAACGTGATTATACGCAAGCCTGCGACTCCGGGATGTGAAAATATGAAGGGAGTCATTCTTCAGGGACATATGGATATGGTTGCACAGAAGAATTCCGATACTGTCCACGATTTCGAGAATGACCCTATCGAGACCTATATCGACGGGGATTGGGTCAGAGCCAAGGGAACGACGCTCGGAGCCGATGACGGACTCGGAGTGGCTATGGCACTTGCCGTGCTTGAATCCGACGACATCAAGCACGGACCGCTTGAAGTTCTCATCACTTTTGACGAGGAAACCGGACTTACCGGAGCGCAGTGCCTCAAGCCGGGACTGCTTAATGGAGACATACTCATCAACCTCGATTCGGAGACCGAGGGAGAGATCTGCGTGGGTTGTGCAGGCGGTCTGGATGCCACTGCGACAGGCACCTACACACCAGTGAAGCCTGAGAAGGACTGGGAATGTTGGTCCTTGACAGTGAAAGGATTTACGGGGGGACATTCAGGTGCCGACATACATCTTTGCCGTGCCAATGCGAACAAGGTTATGGCACGCATCCTCTACTCGCTTGTCAGAAAGGTGGGAGTGAAACTTGCCGGTCTCGGTGGAGGTACTCTCCGCAACGCTATCCCGAGGGAAGCTTTTGCGTCCGTCTTTCTGTCTGATGCACAGAAAGATGCGGCTGTCGCAGAGGTGAACCGTGTTTTTGCCGAAATCAAGAAGGAATATGCGGTGACGGATCCTGACGCAACGATGACTTTCGAACCTGCAGACCCGCTTTCCGCTGCCAAGACTCCTGAATATGTGCCTGACGAGCAGGCTGTCGCATATTTGAGGGCACTGTTGCTCTGCCCTGACGGGGTGATTCGTATGAGCAGCGAGATACCGGGACTGGTGGAGACTTCCAACAACCTTTCCATCGTCAGGATCTTCGGTGGCAACTTCTCTGTCAAGACTCTTATGAGAAGTTCTGTGGACACTGCCAAGATGGCTCTTGCAGACCAGTTCGAGGCAGCATTCTCGCTCGCCGGCGTAAGTACGGAGTTCACGGGCGGCTATTCCGGGTGGGCGCCTAATTCCAAGTCTGCTATAGTGAAGACGATGAAGGAGGTTTACGAGAAGATGTACGGCAAAGAACCGTCTGTCCTCGCCATTCACGCCGGTCTCGAGTGCGGAATACTCGGAGCTACCTATCCTCATTGGGATATGGCATCCTACGGTTCCACCCTCGAAATGCCTCACTCTCCGGACGAGAGGGCGTCCATTTCATCCGCACAGAGGACTTGGGAATACCTCAAGGCTGTGCTTGAAGCCATTCCTACAAAGTAAAACCTAAAAATTCTGATAATATGTTCAAAGGACAACCAAAAGGGCTTTTCGCCCTTGCCCTTGCCAACACCGGCGAGCGTTTCGGCTACTATACGATGCTGGCAATCCTTGCCTTGCTGATGCAGGCCCGTTTCGGCTGGAGCGAGGCGGCTGCGGGTCAGGTCTATGCCATCTTCCTTGCGGGAGTTTACTTTATGCCGCTTCTCGGTGGTATCATAGCCGACAAAATCGGTTATGGGAAATGCGTGGTGCTGGGTATTGCCGTGATGTTCCTGGGCTATCTCTCCCTGTCCATTCCAGCAGGCAACGGTCTGGCAGCCAAGATAATAATGTGTTCAGGGCTGGCTCTCGTCGCAGTCGGTACCGGACTTTTCAAAGGGAACCTCCAGGTGCTGGTCGGCAATCTTTACGATGACCCGAAATATGCTGCAAAAAGGGATTCGGCATTCAGCCTTTTCTATATGGCAATCAATATCGGTGCTATGTTCGCCCCTGCAATGGCGAGAAAGATTACCGAGGTGGTGCTCGCAAACAAAGGCTTCGTCTATGATGCCGCCTGCCAGGACCCTGCTTATCTCGATGCCCTTTCAGGTGCCTATGGACTGTGCTTTGCCGTAGCCTGCGTCTCATTGGTGTTTTCTGTGGGCATCTACTTTGCCTGCAGAAATTGGTTCAAGCACGCCGATGTCACTGCAAAACAGGCAAAGTCTTCTGAAAGCTCCAACATTGTGGAACTTACCCCGAAGCAGACCAAGGACAGGCTCGTGGCTCTTTTCCTCGTGTTTGCGGTGGTGATTTTCTTCTGGATGGCTTTCCATCAGAACGGTTCCGCGCTCACTTTCTTCGCAAAGAACTACACCAATCTCACCGTTACAGGTCCTATGAGACTTGGCTTCAACATCTGGATTCTGGCTCTGATTGCTGCTTCCGTATATACCTGTTTCGGCATTTTCCAGTCTGACACCAGGAAAGGGAAAGTAGGATGTGCTGTTTCAACCCTCGCCTTGTGGGGTGCCGCAGCTGCAATCTTCCACTATGTGACTCCGGATCCCGTAAATGCACAGCCTTCTGACTTCCAGCAGTTCAATCCATTCTTCGTGGTCGCCCTCACTCCTATCTCGATGGCGATTTTCGGGATGTTGGCAAAGAAAGGCAAGGAGCCGTCAGCACCTAAGAAAATTGCTCTCGGTATGCTTGTCGCCGCCCTTGGATTCGTGATCATCACGATATCTTCCATCGGTTTGAAATCTCCTATGGATCTCGCTCCGGGAGAGACTCAGAGCATTCTCAGCCCGGGTTGGCTCATCTCGACCTATCTTACTCTTACTTTCGCAGAGCTGCTTCTTTCGCCTATGGGAATTTCTTTCGTTTCCAAGGTGGCGCCTCCGAAGTACAAGGGTATGATGATGGGATGCTGGTTCGCTGCCACTGCCATCGGAAACTACCTCAGTTCCATCCCGTCGATGCTCTGGAGCAAGATTCCTCTTATGTACAACTGGGGCATCCTGATTGCACTCTGTCTTATTGCTGCAATCATTATGTTTGCGCTGATGAAGAAAATCGAGGCTGCCACTGAATAACATTTGGCAGTTGGGAAAATAATTGCTATATTTGCAGCCCATTTGCGGCGGATTGTCTTTGACACGGAGCCCAAATGGACTGCAACTTATTTATTAACATTCATTTACAAACAAAATGATCAAACAGTACGAAACCGTTTTCATTGCAACTCCCGTTTTGTCTGAGGCTCAGATGAAGGAAGCGGTTGCCAAGTACACAGGCTTCATCAAAGAGAATGGTGGAGAAATCGTGTACGAAGAGGACTGGGGTCTCAGGCAGCTTGCCTATCCTATCAAGAAAAGGACCTCAGGATTTTATTATCTCATCGAGTTCAAGGCTGAGACTTCACTCGTAGCCAGCCTCGAAACCCAGTATCGCCGTGACGAGCGTATCATCCGCTTCCTCACATTCGCTATGGACAAGCACGCTGTCGCATACGCAGAGAAGAGAAGGGCTAACAAAGCAGCTAAGAAGGAGGAATAATCTATGGCACAGAATAATGAAATCCGTTATCTCAATCCTCCTACAGTAGAGGTGAGAAAGAAGAAATACTGCCGTTTCAAGAAGGCCGGTATCAAATATGTAGATTACAAGGACGCTGAGTTCCTCAAGAAGTTCCTCAATGAGCAGGGTAAGATTCTCCCTCGCCGCATCACCGGAACTTCCCTCAAATTCCAGAGGAAAGTTGCCCAGGCAGTCAAGAGG
>JBJEJT010000440.1:0-1653 GCA_051878255.1 Candidatus Cryptobacteroides sp.
GAGGGTGATCACGAAGCATACTGCTCCGGACATCCCCACGGCAGTGGAGAGTTTGTTGGATACACCGAGGAAAGGACAGATTCCGAGGAACTGCGAAAGAACGATATTGTTTACGAATATCGCAGATACGATTATTATCAAGTATTCCATAAGTATCAGTTTTTGCGCTCAGTGAGTTTCTTGAAAATGACGATGAGATAGCCCAGCACGAGGAATGCTCCCGGAGCGAGGATGAACACGAGGATGCCGTCGCCCTCGAAAGGCTTCCAGCCGAATGCCGAAAGGTTGCCAAGGAGTTCGCGCACAAGTCCGAGGACGGTCAGGGCTATGGTGAATCCGAGTCCGATGCCTATTCCGTCGCAGGCAGATTCGAGCACGGTGTGCTTGTTGGCGAATGCTTCGGCACGTCCGAGCACGATACAGTTCACGACGATAAGCGGGATGAAAAGTCCCAGGGTCTCATAGATGGAAGGCAGGAAAGCCTGCATCAGGAACTGGAGCAAGGTCACGAATGTGGCAATGATTACGATGTAGGAAGGTATGCGGACCTTGTCCGGGATGAACCTTGCAACTGCCGAGATGGCTATGTTGGAAAGCACGAGGACAAAGAGTGTCGCCAGCCCCATACTCATACCGTTGATGGCGGAAGATGTGGTCGCCAGAGTAGGACACATACCCAAAAGGAGCACGAAAGTAGGGTTGTCCTTCAGGATTCCGTTTGCTATGTATTTGAGTTTACTCATTTTCAGATCCTCCTTCAGTTACTGGTTCAACTTCTTCCACCTCGGGACCTTCCTTGATGACCAAGGCTATCGCAACAGCCTTTGCCACAGCCTTGGTGTAGGCGTTGGAAGTGATGGTGGCAGCGGTAATGGCATCTATGTCGCCGCCTTTCTGCTTCACGTCAAGTCTGGTCACAGACGGGTCCAGTCCGATGAACTGGTCGTGGAAGGAGGGCTCGGTGCATTTTGCCCCGAGGCCCGGGGTCTCGGCGTGGGAGAGCACGTTGGTGTTATAGACAGTGCCGTCGGAGAGCACGCCCACCATAAGGCTCACAGGACCACCGAAGCCTCCCTCGGCAGATTTGATGGCATAGCCCATAACCACACCTTCGCCGTCATAGACCTCATAGTATTTGCATTCCTTGCCTTCGAACAGCACGGATTTTTCCTCGGATGCCTGCGCAAACTCCGGAAGCACGGCTGCCACGGCATCGTTGGTCTTTTTCAATGCAGCTGCCGCAATTGGCTCTGCGGTAACGGCATACACTCCTGCAAGCAGGGCTGAACATACCAGACAGATTGTCGTCAGGCAGACCAGCATATTCTTGAATGATGATTGGATTGCCATAACTTATGCCCTCCCGTATTTTCTCTGGTGGAAGCCCTTGTTGATGAGAGGAACCACCATATTCATAATGAGGATTGCGAAGGAAACTCCCTCCGGATAGGCGCCGAAGCAGCGGATGAGCATAGTCAGAAGTCCTATGCCGACTCCGTAAACAACTCCGCCCCAGTCGCTCATCGGGGAAGTCACATAGTCGGTTGCCATAAAAATGGAACCCAGGAGCAGACCTCCGCTGAGCAGGTTGAACGCCACATATCCGCCCACACCCATTTCAGGCTTGACGATGAGGGCAAAAACGAGGGCGAA
>JBJEJT010000441.1:0-6705 GCA_051878255.1 Candidatus Cryptobacteroides sp.
CGAATCTTTCGAGTGTCTGCATCACACGCGGCTGGACCCCTGAAAGTATAACCTGCACGCCTCTCTTGCGTGCCATATCGCAGATGTTCCTCAGGTTCTTCACTCCGGTGGAGTCGATGAAAGGCACTTTCCTCATACGGATGATTCTCACGCTGGTATCCTTGTTCTGCCGGTTCTCGAACTCTTCCGAGGTGGCTGCAAGCCCGAAGAAGTATGGCCCGTTGATTTCATAGACCTCCACTCCCTTGTGGATGTCCAGGAATTCAGTGTCTTCCAGATTTGCCTTTTCGTCATCTTCGGTGGCTGCAAGTCTTGCCTGGTCGAGCACCTGGATGCTGGATGTCTGCATAGTCCTGCGCACGAAAAGCACGATTGCGAGCACCACTCCCACCTCGATTGCCACGGTAAGGTCCACTATCACGGTGAGGAAGAAAGTGATCAGGAGCACTGCCACGTCGGATTTCTCCCCCTTGAGCAGATAGCGGAAAGTCCTCCATTCGCTCATATTGTAGGCGACCACGACCAGGATGGCTGCAAGGCATCCGAGGGGCACATAGACCGCATAGGGCATAAGGAAGAGATATATGAGCAGAAGCACCACCGCGTGCACTATGCCCGCGACGGAGGTCCTTGCCCCGTTGTTGATGCTTGCCATAGTCCTCGCGAGGGCACCTGTGGCTGGAATGCCTCCGAAAAGCGGAGTGATGATGTTCGCGAGCCCCTGTCCGATGAGTTCGGTGTTGGAATCGTGCTGCTTGCCGGTTACTCCGTCTGCCACCATAGCCGCAAGCAGTGACTCTATTGCGCAGAGCATCGCGATGGTAAAGGCAGGGGAGACGAGATTGCGGACGTCATTGAAGCTCAATTGGGGCATTTCCGGTTTCGGAAGCGGCAGACCCTGGGCGAGTTCGGGGAATTTAGAGCCGATGGTGGCAAATTCCACTCCGGCGAAGCGGCTCAGCAGGACTGATGCCACAGTGCCTGCGAACAGCGCGATCAGAGAACCCGGAAGTTTCTTGTAACCGAATCTGTTCCAAAGGATTATCACTATCAGGCAGCCGGCGCTGAGGGCGGTCTCGATCCAGTTGATGTTCGGGATGTTCTGGAAGTAGCACGCCCACTCGGGGATGAACCCCGCCGGAACAGCCACGTCCGTGAGCCCGAAGAAGTCTTTCATCTGGGTGGAGAAAATCGTCAGGGCGATACCGCTGGTAAATCCCACCACGATGGGATAGGGTATGAAATGGAAAATGGTTCCCATACGGCACAGCCCCATAGCCACGAGTATGATGCCAGCCATAATAGTCGCAATGGTGAGGCCTGCCATCCCGTATTGCGCCACTATGCCGGAGATGATGACTATGAATGCTCCCGTGGGACCTCCTATGAGGAAACGGGAACCACCGAATACCGAGACTATGAACCCTGCCACGATGGCAGTTATCAGCCCCTGTTGCGGAGTCACCCCGCTGGCTATCCCGAATGCGATGGCAAGCGGGAGGGCGATGATGCCGACGATGACGCCCGCGATGAGGTCGGAAATGAATCTGTCTTTGCTGTAGCGTCCCTTCTGGAAAAGATGGAAGAATTTTGGACGGAATACTCTGGTGTACTTCATAGGTGATAAAAATTTTGCGGAGGCTTCGGTGCCTTCAGATGCCGCTGACCGGCTGCAAAGGTACTACAAAAGGCTGAAAAGGGCAAGATTTCGTTCCAGTGGGCAGATCTTTTAATTTTCAGGAGGCGGTATAGTGCCCTCGTCGATGAGCCTGCGCAGGATTCCGAGCACTTTCGGTGGCAGGGCTTTGGGGGAGCCGGCAATAGTCTTGACGTCCTCGATGGTATAGCCCGGCTTCAGTTCTGCCCTGAGCCTGTTTTCAATCTGTTTCCCGTCGTTCCTGCGTGCACGGCAGACGTCGCAGTTGCCGCAGTCTTCGCTTTCCGTCTGTCCGAAATATCTCAGGAGCCGTCTGCTCCGGCACTCCCCGGTCTGAGTGACATATTCCAGCATAGCCTCCGTGCGTCTGAGCTTGTTTTCTTTCAGGAAGTCGTAGGTCCCGGGCTTGAGGTCCAGATTGCCCGGCATCAGCCTTTCGTGCTTGATGAAAAGTACGTCCGAAGTGGCAGCCGGTATGTACCTTATGAGGTGCAGCAGCGACAGACGGTAGAGTTTCTCCCTCAGCCTGGGCACCTGGAGACCCGTCTTCGCGGCTATGCTTTCCTCGTCTATGCTGACGGGGAAACTGAATATCCCGGTGTAGTTCCTCATCATCAGTTCCAGGATGCGGGGCAGCTCCGGGTCGTCGAACTCGTATTCGTAGAATACCTTCCGGTCGGCGGAAATCATCACTCTGGTTTTCACGTCCACGGACTCGTTCAGGATCCAGTGCCCCGCTTTCTCGATGTATTTTATTGCGTACCAGGCTGTCTGACGGTTGAGCCTGAACCTGGTGCAGAATGAGAGGAAGTCGAACTTGTGCTGGCTCTGTGCCCCGTACTCGTATGGTATGTCGAGGAAGATATGCACTTTCTGGTAGATGTCGGCGATATAGTTCCTGTCCGGGAATGACACCGTATCCATCTGGTGCAGCCGCTGCACGTCACCGCTGTTCCAAAGCAATACCGCGTAGGCGCTTTTCCCGTCCCTGCCTCCCCGTCCGGCTTCCTGGAAATAGGCTTCCGGGCTGTCGGGGACGTCGAAATGGATCACAAACCTCACGTCCGGCTTGTCTATGCCCATTCCGAAGGCATTGGTGCAGACCATCACCCTTGTAATGCCGTTTTTCCATTCTTCCTGCCTCAAGGCTCTGGTTTCCGGACCCGTCCCGGCGTGGTAAAATGAGGCTTCGATGCCTTTGGACTTGAGGAATGCCGCAAGTTCCTCGGCTTTCTTGCGGCTGCGGACATAGACTATTCCGGTGCCGGGGACCGAATTGCAGATTGCCAGCATCTGCCCGAGTTTGTCGTCGGTCTGGCGCACTATGTAGGAGAGGTTGGGTCTTTCAAAGCCGCCCCGTATGATTCGCTTCTGCCTGAATTTCAGTTGCTCCATTATGTCTTCGGCGACTTCGGGGGTGGCTGTGGCAGTGACGGCGATGACGGGGGCGTCCACGATTTCCCTCAGCCGTCCGACGTCCAGATAGTCCGGACGGAAGTCATAGCCCCATTGTGAAATGCAATGTGCCTCATCCACGACTATATATGCCAGGTCCATATTTGGGAGGTACTGGCGGAAGAGGGGGGTGTTGAGCCTTTCGGGGGAGAGGTAGAGGAATTTGAAGTCCCCATAGGTGGCGTTGTTCAGCGCAAGGTCCACTTCCCGGGTGCTCATCCCGGCATAGATTGCCAAAGCCTTGATTCCCCGTGCGTTGAGGTTCTGGACTTGGTCTTTCATCAGGGCTATCAGGGGAGTGACTACGAGCGACAGCCCCTCCTTCATCATCGTGGGCACCTGGAAACAGACGGATTTTCCGCCTCCGGTGGGCAGGATGGCAAGGACATCCCCGCCTCCAGCCGCAGCTTCGACTATCTCCTCCTGCTTCGGCCGGAAAGAATCATATCCCCAGTATCTTCTGAGGATTTCCATCGCCTTTGTCGTTTCCCTTTCCATAATCCGGCACAAATATACTATTTTTGTCATTATCTTCTCAAGTGTGTGCGGCTATCGCTGATACCGATTGCGGATTTATGAAAAATCAATGAAGATTTCTTCTTGTCGGCTTGCTTTTTGCTTTGTTTTGTCGCGGCAAAATCGTACCTTTGCGCGTCCTTGAAAGGACCGTATGGAGATTAAAGTTTATTAACATATTTATACATTATTTTACACTATGAGCAAAATTGATTTGAGCAAGTATGGCATCACTGACGTGAAGGAAATCCTCCACAACCCGTCATACGAAGTTCTCTATCAGGAAGAGACCAAAGAGGGTCTCGAGGGTTATGAGAAAGGTCAGGTCACTGAACTCGGGGCAGTCAATGTTATGACCGGCATCTACACTGGCCGTTCTCCAAAAGACAAATTCTTCGTTTACAACGAAGCATCCAAGGACACCGTATGGTGGACTTCTGACGATTACAAGAACGACAACAAGCCTTGTTCGGAAGAAGCCTGGGCTGACCTCAAGCAGAAGGCAGTCAAGGAACTTTCAGGAAAGAGGCTTTTCGTTATGGATACATTCTGCGGTGCCAATCCTGCAACCAGGCTCAAGGTCCGCTTCATTATGGAAGTTGCGTGGCAGGCACATTTCGTGAAGAATATGTTCCTCCGTCCGACGGAAGAAGAGCTTGCAAACTATGGCGAGCCTGATTTCGTGTCTTTCAACGCTGCCAAGGCAAAGGTGGACAACTACAAGGAACTCGGACTCAACTCCGAGACTGCGACTGTCTTCAACCTCAAGACCAACGAGCAGGTCATCCTCAACACCTGGTACGGCGGTGAGATGAAGAAGGGTATCTTCTCCATTATGAACTATCTCAACCCTCTCCGCGGCATCGCTTCAATGCACTGCTCTGCCAACACCGACAAGGAGGGCACCAGCACTGCAATTTTCTTCGGACTTTCCGGAACCGGCAAGACCACCCTTTCAACCGACCCTAAGCGTCTTCTCATCGGTGATGACGAGCACGGCTGGGACGACGAGGGCGTGTTCAACTACGAGGGCGGATGCTATGCGAAGGTCATCAACCTCGACAAGGAGAGCGAGCCGGACATCTACAACGCAATCAAGAGGGACGCACTCCTCGAGAACGTTACCGTGGATGCGGAGGGCAAGATTGATTTCGCAGACAAGAGCGTGACCGAGAACACCCGTGTTTCTTACCCTATCGACCACATCGAGAACATCGTAAAGCCGGTTTCAAAGGGTCCTCACGCGCAGCAGGTCATCTTCCTTTCTGCAGATGCCTTCGGAGTTCTTCCTCCGGTCTCCATCCTCACTCCTGAGCAGACCAAGTACTACTTCCTCTCAGGTTTCACTGCAAAGCTCGCAGGTACTGAGCGCGGTATCACGGAGCCTACTCCGACTTTCTCCGCTTGCTTCGGTGCGGCTTTCCTTTCACTCCATCCGACCAAATACGGCGAGGAACTCGTGAAGAAGATGGAGAAGAGTGGTGCCAAGGCATACCTCGTGAACACAGGCTGGAACGGTACCGGCAAGAGAATCTCCATCCGCGACACCCGCGGAATCATCGACGCCATCCTCGACGGTTCCATCGAGAAGGCTCCGACCAAGAAGATTCCTTACTTCAATTTCGAAGTGCCTACCGAGCTTCCGGGCGTTGATTCCAAGATTCTCGACCCACGCGACACCTATGACTGCGCTTGCAAGTGGGAAGAGAAAGCAAAGGACCTCGCAGGACGTTTCATCAAGAACTTCTCCAAGTTCACTTCCAACGAAGCCGGCAAGGCTCTCGTGGCAGCCGGTCCGAAACTCGAGGACTAATCCTGCATTCAAATGAAAAAGCGGCAGAACCGATTCCCGGTCCTGCCGTTTTTTCATCTCTCCAACCATTCTGCCGGGTTCGCCGGAAATACCCGGGTCATCCCGTACCGTCCGGAGGCAGGAAGTCTTTCAACCGTATCCTCAAGTGTTTCAGGACATTTGAAATTCTCCACGCCACGGTTTTGGTGGACACATTCATCTGGTCTGCAATCTCCTTGTATCTGTAATCATAGAATCTGTTCATCTCGAACATCCTGCGGCTTTCCTCTGGAACCTCTTTGAGCGCATCCTCCAAACGGATTGCCAACTCGTTCCAGGTCTCGAAACTCAGGAAACTTGCAGAATTCTGCTGCTGGATGTTCATCAATATCCTCTCCCTGATTATGCTTTGGGTTGAAAAAGTCAGGCATCTGTTCCGGACCGAAGTGAAAAGGTAGGACTTGATATCCTTTATATCAGAGGATTTCCTGTTTTCCCAGATGTTCAGCATCACATCCTGTACGATATTCTCGGCATCCTCGATGTCCGGAACATATTTGAGTGCAAAAGTGCAAAGAACAGGATAGACACATCTGAACAGAGCCTCGAACGAAGCCCTGTCGTCCTTTCGGATACCATCATATATTCTGTCCAGTTCCTTCATCCTCTGATGCCGGTTGTATGCAAAAATATGTAGCATAAGCGACAATTCATACAGCGAAAAATTTTTTTAGAACATTTTAGTCCTGGATAGTCTTATAAGCATATTCAGAAATCCCAAAACAGGAAATATGGAAAAGGACGAGTTCATAGGCAGGTTACCCGCTTATTTTGACGGGGAATTGTCCCCAGCCGAAATGCTTGAGATTCAGGCGTGGATAAATGCTTCTCCGGAGAATATGCAGGAAGCCGAATCCGTGCGCAGAATCTGTCTCGCCGCAGACATAGTGGCCACGTCGAAGAGAATAGACACGGACAAGGCATTTGGCAATGTCCGTGGAAAGATGGCAGCCGCAAGACACAGACGGATCGTCAGGAGTGTATGGAAGATAGCCGCGGCTGTCTGCATCCCGGTGGTGCTGGCGGCAGCCGGTTTTATGTTCTGGCATCTGGGGACAGCCGGCAGGGCTGGGAAAGTGCAGATGATAGAGGTCTGTGCGAATCCCGGTATGGTTTCCCGGGTAATCCTCCCGGACAGTTCCAGAGTGTGGCTCAATTCCGGTTCAAGGCTCCGCTATCCGTCCCGCTTCGGGGATACCAGGGATGTGGAACTTGTGGGGGAGGC
>JBJEJT010000442.1:0-1649 GCA_051878255.1 Candidatus Cryptobacteroides sp.
ATAACCGCTTAAAGATTTTTTTCATACTATTCGAGGTCTTCCAATACTGATTCCTCATAACCCCTGGCAGGTGAATCTCCGCTTCCTGCAAGAAGTCCCTCCCATTGCACTTCAGTCGTAGCGAGGGAGGGGCTTTTATATGCAATTGATTCTTTCATATCATTTTTGCACTACTACTGCATCGAGATGCGAGAGTCCGGTGGTATTTGATGTAGTCACCACAGCATCATTTATCTTGTAATGTCCAATCAGTTTTCCAGTGTTGCCGTTCAGTACATCGTATTCCAGATTGTAGGTGCCGACAGGCAACTGATATTGCTGGACAGAATCCTTTTCATAAGCGGTATCTCCCTTTGCGACTACGTTTCCGGATGCATCCATTATCTTGAAGCCATACACATAATTGTCAGTAGTGTTCACATATTTTATGACCCCGTTGCGTGTACGGTTCGGAGGAAGCAGGTCCACATACAGGTTCATATCCCCGGACTGCATAAGGCTTTCGCTTTTCCTGTCCCCTTCGGCAGTCCAGGTCGCGTGTCTCCATTGGCATCCGTAGGTAGGATTCAGATACAGATGCAGTCTGTAATACGTATCGTTGTCGTCATCCCTGTTGCCGGAAACCCGCCAGCACCAACTCGCTTCGCATTTCTGGTCAGACCTTGCAATGGCAGGGATGGCAGCCTCGGTCTCATCTTCCCATTGCAGGTTATTCGTGATGAATTGGTATGAGACAACGCCGAGTGAAGAATTTGAATTCATTATGATGCTCTGGTCCGCTATGGTCTTCGAATAACTCTTGCTCCAGGTCCAGGTGCCTCCGACCGTAATGTTCCCAGCCGGTTTGCCCACCGAAAAGCCTCCCTGGGCACTTACGTTGAAAGACTTTGAAAATCCGACAGTATAGGTCGTGCTGCTTTGTGTGGATTGAGGCTGTGGCGTTTCGAAGAAACTGACTGACCCGTCTGAAATACTTTCGCTGGACGGGGTGCACAGATTGGCGTCGAACTTGATTTTGTCGCTGTAGAACACGTGTGCATAGGTCCTGACTGCTCCGTGCCAAGTCTTGTATATGCCGTACAATGGTCCGTTGTGGGAGATGACTTCCATAAATATGAAGTAGTAGTCCCCTGCTTCCGATTCCTTGTTGGTCTGTGAGTAAGCATACAGCGGCGTGATGCTGATTTTCAAATCGACGGTGGAGTGGCGGGTAACCTTGTCCGGGTCAGAGAATAAGACCTTGCAAATCTGGTATCCGTCTGCACCGACATTGAAAGTCTTTGTGATGTGCTGGCTGAATTTGCTGTCCTCAATGTACTCTGAGAGTTTGCCGTCAAATGAGGATGAAGGACTTGCAGCGGCTTTGGAGAGAGGTTCGACATTCTCATTCGCCCAATCGACAAAGGCTGCGAGTTTTGTGTTGAGATATTCTGCATCTTCCTCTATTTCAACAGGAATAACATCATAGTTACCGTCTTTCAACTCTTCTTTGTCAGTGGTTTCTGAGGCATTCTTGTCTTCTTCGGCATTCATTTCAGAAAGAAAATCGTCCAAAAGGAATGGATTCTGAAGCTGGTAGCACTCGAATTCGTGCACGGCGAGGAAAAGGAGGTCGTTACCGTTTGCTTCGGGATTCAGATAAACCGGAC
>JBJEJT010000443.1:0-6690 GCA_051878255.1 Candidatus Cryptobacteroides sp.
GGCTTTCGCCCTGCCTTTCACGGTCTTCGCACTCTTCCCGTCGCTCCTGAACAAACTCAAGAGTGGGAGCTGGCTGTCCAGCGTGAAGGTGGTTCTCGGATTCATCGAGGTCGCACTCGGGTTCAAGTTCCTCAGCGTGGCAGACCAGACCTACCATTGGGGGCTTCTCGACAGGGAGGTGTACCTTGCGATATGGATTGTGGTGTTCTCTATGCTCGGATTCTATCTTCTCGGCAAACTGCGTTTCCCGCACGACGAGAAAGTGGAGCACATCTCTCTGGTGAGACTTGTTTCCTCCATCGCCGTCTTCTCATTCGTGGTCTATATGATTCCGGGAATGTTCGGGGCTCCACTCAAGGCGCTTTCGGGCTATCTGCCTCCGATTTCCACACAGGATTTCGTGCTGGGTAGTGCCCCTGCGGTCCCGGCTTCCGCAACAGTGGAAACTGCAAATCCGTACAACCTGAAGATGCCTTACGGAATGAAAGGCTATTTCAGGATTGAGGATGCCGTCGAGGCTGCCAGGAAGAGTGGGAAACCGATTTTCGTGGATGTGACGGGACACGGATGTGTGAACTGCCGGGAAATGGAAGCCAGGGTATGGAGCGACCCGGAGGTGATGTCCATACTTACCGATAGTTTCGAGATGGTCGCGCTGTATGTGGACGACAAGACAAAGCTACGTGAGGAAGACTGGGTGCACGCGGCGAATGGAGACGTGTACAAGGATGTGGGGCGTGCCAACGCCTACATCGCCAGGGAGAGGTTCGGGGTCAATTCCCAGCCGAATTACATACTCCTGGATCCAGACGGCAACCAGATAGCGGCTCCAAGAGGGTATAATCTCGATGTGGAGGGTTTCAAGAACTTCCTGAGGCAGGCGCTGGACAATCGGTAAAGATCCAGCTTCGACACTTCTTTGAGTCCATATTTCCATTCTCATTGGTCACCCGGCACTGCCGGGTGGCTTCATCCGAAAGAAATATGGACTCAAAATTTTATTTGATTGAAACAACTGATTCTTGCTGTTTACCGAGGCGATTCCGGGGATGATCCGTCTCCCTGTTCCCCGGTGCCATCCTCAAGGCTCTTCCTGTATTTTTCAAGCCGTTTCCTGAATTTTTCCCGCTTGAGTCTCTCCGCCTTTTCCTTGCGGCGGAGATATTCCTCGTGGCGTGACTCAAGGTAGTTGTCTGCCATTTCCGGGGTCTAAAGTTCCTCGAACTCTACGTCGGAATATCCGGACTGTCTTCTGTCAGGAGTCTGCGGGACCCTCTTTGAGACATATTCAATCACTTCATCGAGTCCGTCCCTGAATTTTTCAAAGTCCTCCTTGTAAAGGAAAATCTTGTGCTTGTCATAAGAGAATGAACCATCCCCCTCGACTTTCCTCTTGCTTTCAGTAATCGTGAGGTACAAGTCATTTCCCTTTGTGGCCTTGACATCGAAGAAGTAGGTCCTCTTTCCAGCTTTTACCGGCTTGGAATAAACGTCATCACCGTTTCTTTGCGAAGCGTTGGCCGTGTCGAAGTCATCTCTGTACATTTTGATATGTCTTTTATTTGGTAAAACTTATGACAAATTTAGTTTTTTTTGTCAAATCGTGTGTATCTTTGCAGGAAATATTGTCAAAAATTTATGCTTAACAGAAGTATATTGCGAATTAAAGCATTCGAAACGGCGTATTCATCGGTTCTGTCCGGCGACCTATCCCTCCCTGCGGCACGCAGCCGTCTGGTGGAGTCCTGCGAGGCAACCCGCAGCCTGTTCGTCTTCCTGTGCGGTATGGCAGCTCCGCTGACTGCGGTGGCAGCCGAGAGGATAGAGGTCCTCAGGACCAAGTTCAATCCCACTGAGCAGGAGAAGAACCCGAATATGAAGTTCTGTCAGAACAGGCTGGCTGCCATTCTCGCAGAAGACCCCGACCTTCAGAAGATATTGAAAAAACAGTCCCTCTCCTGGGACCAGTACGACATATTCCTCAAAAAGGTTCTGGATTCCGTCTATTCCAAACAGTATTACAGGGACTATATGGACTCCGGGGAATCCTCCCTGAAAGAGGATTGCCTCCTTTTCGCACGCATATACGCTGAGGAACTGGAGGACAACAGGGAACTTGAGGCGATTCTGGAAGACCTCTCCCTGTATTGGAACGACGACCTTTCCTATGCCCTTTCCTGGTGTTGCAGGACTTTTGCCGCTATGGGCGACGGGACCCCCTGGTCTCTGCCCCCGCTTTACGCCAGCCAGCTGAAAACCGGCAAGCCGGGAGTCGATGATGACAGTTCCTTTGCCCGCAGGCTGCTTGAGGCGACCCTCGCCAATTATGACAGCTACTCCGGAATGGTTTATTCGAATGCAAAGGGCTGGGACCCGGAAAGGCTCTTCCTCGTGGATGTGGTGCTTGTGGCTGTCGCAATAGCCGAGATTCTCAATTTCCCGTCCATTCCGGTGAATGTTTCGATGAACGAATATGTGGAAATATCGAAGTACTACGGCACACCCAAGAGCCGTGTTTTCGTGAACGGTATTCTGGACCGCATCGTCAAGAATCTGGAATCTGAGGGTTCAATCAAAAAGAATATCGGTAAGATTTGAACTTTTTGGATTATTGATGGTTGCGCAAATGCGAAACACCGCTTAAGGAGGGTTTTGCCCGACAAAGACACTCCCCCTGGGGAGGCATTCGGGGGCTTGGACAAAAAGAAAGTGCGTTGGAAAAGGTTCGCAAGTCTTTCCAATGAACTTTGATTTAAACAAACAAGACTTGCGAAACTTGAATATGAATATGATTACATTATTGCAAACCGCCCCTGCACAGGGACAGGCAGGTGGCTGGACTATGTGGGTGATGCTCTTGCTCATCTTCGTCATTATGTGGTTCTTTATGATCCGTCCGCAGCGCAAGCAGCAGAAGGAACTCCAGAAATTCCGCGAGGGTCTCAAGAAAGGGGACAGGGTGGTGACTATCGGAGGAATCTACGGCACGGTTGTGGAACTCAAGGAGAAGTGCGTCGTCATCGAAGTGGACAAGGATGTCAAAATCCGTGTGGACAGGAATGCCCTCCAGGGGGATTTCTCCGAGTCCGAGGCTGCCTCGAAATAAATCTCTGGAAATTG
This sequence comes from Candidatus Cryptobacteroides sp., assembly GCA_051878255.1. Classification (GTDB taxonomy): domain Bacteria; phylum Bacteroidota; class Bacteroidia; order Bacteroidales; family UBA932; genus Cryptobacteroides. Next base: position 3,121 of record JBJEJT010000443.1, read on the forward strand.
TTCCCTGACGGAGGAGGCGGATCTTGAAAGATTTTTTCAGGCGCATATATGCCTGGTTGAAGGCTCACAGGAAGGATTTGGCCGTGTTTCTGCCATCCTTCCTGCTGGCGTTCAGCATCTGGTTCATCCACAATGTTTCCCTGCGCTACAGCGAGATTCTGACTGCGACTGTGGTGGGCAGGGCGAATCTGGACGGTAGGAGGAACATTTCCTCGAACCTGTGCACTGTCACTGCCAGATGCCGTGCCACTGGCTATGCTATTCTCCGCAACAACGCTTTCGGAGGCCGCCGGAAACAGGTGATAGACATACCTGAGTCGGCGCTGAAGTACAAGCAGGGGGATTTGTATGCCTTTGTGCCTGAATCTATGCCGGAGTTCGGAAACATAGTCTTCGGGTCGAGCGTCTCGTCCGTGGAGCATTATCTTTCCGACACCCTCTTCTTCCATTTCCCGTCCGAGGAATACCGAAAACTGCCGATAAGACACAAGGGCAGCTGTGATTTCGCACCCCAGTATATGAGTGTCAAGGGTGTGCAGCTGGAGCCTGATTCGGTTTATGTCTATGGCGAACCCTCCGTCCTGGACGGGATTCCAGCCATCTTCACCGAGCCTCTCCGTCTGTCCTATCTTGATGCGAGTGAACACGGTTCCGTGGGTTTGGAACAGCCGTCGGGGGTGAGACTTTCCAGGACTTCAGCCGAGTACCGCATAGTCGTGAACAGATATGTGACCTCGGTGGTCACGATGGATGTGAAGATAAAGGGGCTGCCGGCAGGGAAATCTGTGGCAGTCTTCCCGTCGTCGGTCAAGGCGAGGGTGGATTTCCTGTTCCCATTGAGGGTCTCCCTGGATTCGGTGGACGTGGCTTATGTGGATTATGCCGATTTCGAGCAGTCCAGGAGTGGAAAATGCGTTTTGCGCACAGACAATCTTCCCGAGGGGGTATTAAATGTTGAATTCGATACGGACATAGTGGATTGTGTGGCTGAATAGCCCGTTTCCTCGGATATGTCCGATACTCAAATATGTAGGATTATGAAAACAGACCTTTCGAAAATACTGTCCATCACAGGACAGAGTGGACTTTACCGCTACATTGCACAGGCACGCGGAGGCGTGATTGCAGAGTCTCTCGCAACGGGCAAGAGGAATTGCTTCAGTATGTCTTCCCGTATGACGACCCTTGCAGACATCTCAATCTACACTATGGACGGGGAACTGCGTCTGAGTGAAGTATTCAAGAAACTGGAAACGGCTTTGGAGGGAGCCGAAGCCCCGTCGTCAAAGGATGAGGCTTCCAAAATCACTGCTCTCTTTGAAAAGGCGGTTCCGGATTATGACGGGGACAGGTTCTACCTTTCACATATGAAGAAAGTTGTGGACTGGTACAATCTGCTTCTGAAATATGCGTCCCTCGATTTCGTTTCGGAAGAGGATGCAGACAAGGCTGAATAATGTCTGAGAAGAAGCCAAAACTCCAGCTGATTACCCGGGGATGTTCCAAGAACCGGGTGGATTCCGAGCATATACTTGCCCAGGTGTCAGACAGTTATGAAATCTGTCCTGAAGAAGGGCTTGAGTTGTCCTATGTGGACACGGTGGTCGTGAACACCTGCGGATTCATAGGCGATGCGAAGGAGGAGTCCATCAACACCATATTGGAGGTGGTAAAGCGCAAGAGGGATTCCCTCGTGGGCAGGATAGTGGTCTTCGGATGTCTCTCCCAGCGTTATGCCTCGGAACTTCCGGAACTGATACCGGAGGTGGACCTGTGGCTCGGCGCAAGGGACAACGACGGGATTGTCAAGGCTCTGGGGGTTGTCCCTGATGTGCGCAGGAACCGGTCGAGATACATTTCCGGGAGCAGTTACGCTTTCCTGAAGATCAGCGAGGGCTGCGACAGGCGCTGTTCCTACTGCGCCATTCCTTTCATCCGTGGCGCCCACAGGTCCGTGCCTATGGAGGAACTTGTGGAAGAGGCACGCAACCTTGCTGCCAAAGGGGTGAGGGAACTCGTTATAATTGCCCAGGACACGACCTATTACGGTCTGGACCTTTATAGGAGACGCTGTCTCGGGGAACTCCTGCAGAGGCTGTCCGAGGTGGAGGGGATAGAGTGGCTCAGGCTGCATTATTCCTATCCTGCCGATTTTCCGGAGGACGTCCTGGATATTATGGCGACCAATCCGAAAGTCTGCCGTTATCTGGACATACCTTTGCAGCATATCTCCGACAAGGTGCTGGACAATATGCACCGCCACGTGGATGGAAGATGGACCCGTGAACTCATCTCAAGGATGAGGGAGAAAGTGCCGGGAGTGGTGCTCCGGACCACTATGATAGTGGGGCATCCGGGGGAAGGTACGAGGGAGTTCGACGAATTGCTGGATTTTGTCAGGGATGCCCGCTTCGAGCGTCTCGGAGCCTTTGCCTATTCGGAAGAGGAAGGCACCTGGGGCGCGGAGCACCTCAGGGACAGCGTGCGCCCATCTACGAAGCGCAGGCGCCTGGAAAGGCTGATGGAACTTCAGAGGGGGATTTCCTCGGACTTCAACCTGTCGAGGATAGGAAGACAGGAAAAGGTGCTTGTGGACAGCTGGTTTGCCGATGAGGGCGTGCTTGTGTGCCGGAGCGAATTCGAATCCCCCGAGGTGGATGGCGAGATTCTTGTAAAGTACGATGCGGACTTGTTCGGCAACGCTGCCCCCGAAACACTTGTGGGCAAGTTTGTTTTTGTGAAACTTGTTGCAGCTGACGATTATGACATTGCGGCGGACTTTGTTTCCCCTGCCGAACCGTACACTGCGATATGAATATGAAAACACTCATCAACACCATTCTGGCTGCCTCAGCCGTGCTTGTGGCAGCTTGTGCTCCGACTGTTTACGGAATACAGGTCGAAACCAGACAGCCATCCGCATCCGGGCTGGACCTCACCGGAAAATCTGTGGCGATAGTCTATCCCGGTGGAGTGAATGAGAAAGAGGATGCCCTCAACATTTCATTTGTCTCCGCCCTGGCAAAGCAGATGGACGCTTCTTATCCTGAGAGTGATTCGGTGTCCGTGTTCTCCCTGCCGTATTCAGCCTCCTACGATTTGAACTTCAAGACGGATTCGCTTGTAAATCTGGTGCTTGAAAGTGACTGTGACGTGCTTTTTATGCTCGACAGGTCTCCCCTGTTCGAGAGCGGGGGCTACAAGCAGGGGGATTTCAGAATACCACTCACCGTCTATGACTCTATGGGAGGGGACTCCAAGTCCCTCCGTTCTTTCAACATAGTCGGGAATGCGGGTCAGGAACCGTCCAAGTCCGGGGAACTCATAGGACGGAGGGTTTCGGAATCTTTCGTGCCGCAGTGGAAGACGGAAATCGTCGATGTGTATTGTCTCGACAGAGAAGACTGGAATGAGGCGCTGTATGATGCGGCTGCCTGCAAATGGGCTACGGCGATAGAAAAATGGACAGGGATCCTTTCTGACGAGAACGACATTCTCAAAAGGGCGTGCCTCGAATATAACATTGCTCTCGGATGCCTTATGATGGGGCGTCCGGACCTCGCCGGGGAT
>JBJEJT010000444.1:0-1641 GCA_051878255.1 Candidatus Cryptobacteroides sp.
TGCAGTGTGCGACAAGCACCTTGAACAGTTCGTCCTGTGTCATAGTATTTTGTTAATTATTTTCGTTAAATCCTGCAAAAGTAATCATTTCCAAGCAAAAAAGCGCCGATGCGACTGCCCTATGTTCTAAAATTCTATGGATATTTCAGGAGAAATGATTTCACGCAATGGTTCGAGGACGAATGGACGCTGTCGGAAAAGAGGATGTGGAACGGTCAGCCCCGGTTCTGAAATGGTTTCAGAGCCATATAGGATTATGTCTATGTCAATCAGACGTGACTCATAGATGCGTAATCCGTCGGAGCCGGTGCGGATGCCGTGTTCGGGACGGCCAAGCCGCTGTTCTATGTTTTGACAACAGCGCAGGATGTCCCGGCAGGATGCCTCAAGGTCGAAACGCACTGCGCAGTTGATGAAATTCTGTTCTGCACTGAATCCCCAGGGTTCTGTCTCGATGAGTTTTGAAACGGCTGCGGGAGGACGTGGGACACCATCGAGGATGCTGAATTGCTCTTCCATCATTCCAATGGCTCTCAACACATTTTCCCTACGGTTTCCAAGATTGCTTCCCAGAGAAAAATAGACCTGTACCATTTGCTGAAATCATTCGTCCAGCCCAAGTTCCACAAGGGCTTCTTCAGACATACGGGACTTGTCCCAGACCGGTTCGAAAACAAGTTCTACTTTTACGCTCACCACACCTGGAACATCCTCCACCGCTTTCTGCACCTCATCCACGACATAGTCAGCCATAGGACAGTTGGGTGCAGTCAGCGTCATCTGGACATAGACATTGTGGTCCCGGTCCACGTTGAGCTCGTAAATAAGTCCCAAATCATACACATTCACAGGGATTTCCGGGTCGTAAACCTGTCTGAGAGCCCTGATTATATCACCTTCGAGTGCCATATAATTCCATTTATGACTTTGGTTTCGCAACTACGAAACAAAAGTTTCCGATTGCGGCGTCAGAAATTCTCCGATGCCATTTTTTTCATTGTCTGAATCATAGAAACCAACCCGTTTGCCCTGGTCGGAGACAGATTCTCCTTAAGCCCTATTTTCTCCACCACCGAAAAATCCGAGGCAAGGATTTCCTCCGGAGTGCGTCCCGAATAGATGCGTATCAACAGGGATATGATGCCCTTTGTGATGATTGCATCGCTGTCAGCATTGAATACAAGACAGCCGCCTTCATACTTTGCATCAAGCCAAACTCTTGATTGACAACCTTTTATCAGATATTCGTCAGTTTTTTTATCTTCAGGGTAATCGGTAAGTGACTTGCCCAAGTCTATTATGTACTCATATTTGTCGAGCCATTCGTCAAAAGCCGAGAACTCATCAATTATCTCCTCTTCAACTTCCTTTAATGATTTTTTCATAATATATTAACAATCAATTATTTACATATAATGTTCCCATCATCGGTCCAATATGGACACTGCTTTTTGCAATGCCTTGCCGAAAATTTCAACTTCCTCAAGAGTGTTGTAAGGAGCAAGTGAAACTCTCAGCATACCCGTTACGCCGAACCTATCCATAAGAGGCTCCGCACACATCTGCCCGGAACGTACTGCAACTCCCATTTTGTCCAAAAGCAATGCCAGGTCTTCGTGGTGGACGCCATCGACTGAGAAT
>JBJEJT010000445.1:0-6616 GCA_051878255.1 Candidatus Cryptobacteroides sp.
TATACCAGGTCTCTCTGTTTCCTCTTCACCAAAGCCGCGAACGATGTCCTCCCCGGCAGCAGAATCTATCTCCGCCGTCCTATTTCCAAAGGCTATTTCTGCTCTGTTGCAAAGCCTGACGGAAGCGATGTATCGCAAGCCGACCTTGAAATGATAAAGGCACGTATGAATGAACTTGTGGCTGCGGATTTGCCTTTCTACCGCCTCGAAGTCCAGGCAGCGGAGGCAGTCAGGACATTCAGCAAGGCAGGCAGGTCAGACGTGGTGCGGCTGATTGAGACCACCAGCCCTCTGTATGTCAATTACTTCCGCCTGGGAAACACCTCTGACTACTATTACAATACCCTTGTGCCGTCCACATCCTACATCAGGCTCTGGGACCTGAGACTTTACCGCAACGGGCTTCTTCTGATGGTTCCTGACAGACACAATCCGGAGAGGCTCGCTCCATTTTTCGAGCAGCCCAAGACCTTCGACTCCTTTTCCGAGAACATAAGATGGAATGCCATAATGAAACTGGACAATGTGGGAGACGTGAACGTGGCGTGCCAGAACGGTCGTGCCAGCGAACTCATCCAGGTGGCAGAAGCATTGCAGGAGAAGAAGATCGTGCAGATAGCCGAGGAAATCGACCGGCGTTTCCATTCGGATTCCAAAGTCCGCCTCGTACTCATCACCGGTCCGACCAGCAGCGGGAAGACCACTTTCTGCAAGAGGCTGAGCGTACAGCTCAAGTGTTGCGGGCTGCATCCGATTTCCTTTTCCACAGACGACTATTTCGTGAACCGTCTCGACACCCCGAAACTGCCTGACGGCAATTATGACTTCGACAATTTCGACACCGTGGACCACGTGGCACTGCAGAAAGACATACTCAGGCTGCTCGATGGGGAGACGGTCCAGGTGCCCGAATACAATTTCGTGACGGGTATAAGGGAGTACAACGGAAAGACCCTCAAACTTGAAGAAGATACCGTGCTTCTGGTCGAGGGAATACACGCCCTGAACCCTCGCCTTACCGACCAGGTGCCGTCTTCAGTGAAATTCAGCATCTTCATCAACACCATAACCTCCATCTCCCTCGACGACCACAACTGCATTCCGACCAGCGACAACCGTCTTCTCCGGCGCATCGTGCGCGACTACAACAAGGGGGCATTCGGTCCGCGCGAGACCATCAGCAACTGGCCTAACGTGCGCCGTGCCGAGGTGAAGTGGATTTACCCATTCCAGGAAAATGCCGACGTGCTGTTCAATTCCGCCTATCTGGTGGAATTTGCGGTGCTCAGACCTCACGCGGAACAGATACTCCGGACAATTCCCAAGAACTGCCCGGAGTATTGCGAGGCTCATCGCCTGCTTGGCTTCCTCGAATACTTCAATCCGGTGTCGGACAAGGACGTGCCTGCGACATCTCTCCTGAGAGGGTTCATCGGAGGAAGTTCCCTCTGATTGTCTCACTCCTCTTCTTTCAGCCATCTGTCCAGCCAGGAGAAATAGCTCCTGTGCCAATAGAGGGCGTTCTGGGGTTTCAGGATCCAGTGGTTTTCCTCAGGGAAGACCAGCAGTTCCGACGGAACTCCCATCATCTGTGCGCAGTTGAATGCTGCCATACCCTGGTCGTAAGGGACGCGGAAGTCTGTGCCGCCGTGGATTACGAGCAGGGGAGTGTGCCATTTCCCGATGAGTTTGTGAGGGGAGTTGGCATAGTGGCGGCGGGCTGTGGGGTTGTCGTCCCAGGGTGCCCCACCGTTGTCCCATTCCGGGAACCACATCTCTTCGGTAGTCATATACATATGTTCCTGGTTGAAGATTCCGGCGTGGGCTATGAATGCGTCATAGACGTCGCCGTGGATGCCGCAGAGGTAGTAAACTGAATAGCCCCCGTAACTTGCGCCGCAGGCTCCCATCCTGCCTACGTAGGGTTCGGACTTGAGTTCCTTGGCTGCAACGAGATAGTCCTGCATATTGAGACCGCAGTAGTCTCCCGAAATCTGCTCGCACCACTCCTGTCCGAATGCCGTCGTGCCCCTTCTGTTCGGAAGCACCACCACATAGCCCTGGGAACACATCAGCCTGTAGTTCCACCTGTAGGACCAGCTCTGGCTTATCGTACCCTGAGGAGCTCCGAGGCAGATTTCGATGGCAGGATAGACTTTGTTCTCGTCGAAATCCGGCGGAAGCATCACCCAGGTCAGCATTTCCTTGCCGTCCACTGTCCTTATCACCCTCTTTTCGCAGAGGTGTTCCTTGAGCTGGCTGAGGATGTGCCCGTTCTCAAGGGTTACGGGCTCCATCTTGTCGCCGTTGATTGCCACGAGTTCGGTTGGGAAGTCCATACTCTGCCAGGTGGTGTAGATTTTACCGTCTTTGAGGAAGTACGGGCTTCCGAAATCAAACCTCCAGTCTTCAATGGTCTTGCGGACTATGTTGCCCTCGAGGTCGGTGGTGAATATGGCTTGGAGACCTTCGGCAAGGGCATTGAACCAGATGTGCTGCGAGTCTTCATCCCATACCGGACCTGCGATGTTGTATTTGAAACTGCCGCTGAGTTCGCGTATCTCCCCCACTTTGCTGCCGCCGTCAGGAGCAATTTCCACATCTGCGAGCATAAGCCTCTGTTTGTCAGCCTCATAGCCATCTCTTTCCATTGAGATCCAGCAGAGTTTGCTCCCGTCCGGACTCCATACCGGATTGGTGTCATAGCCTCCACCCATAGGAATGACCGAACATTCTCCGGTTTCGCTGTCGTAGATGTAAATCTCTGTGTCTGTGGAGAAAGCATATTCTTTTCCGTCCACTTTCCGGCAGGAGTAGGCGAGATGGCGGCTGTCCGGATGCCAGGATATTTCTTCAAGTCCCCCGAAAGGTTCGGTCGGGAGTTCGAAAGCGGCATCCTCCGGGGCGAGTATGTCCTTGCCCTCGCCGATGCCGGTCCAGCTGAACTCTGCAATGAAACTGTGGGGAATCTCCGTGGTCCAGTGGTCCCAGTGGCGGTACATCAGACGGTCGGTCTTGTAGGCGAGTGCATCGGGAAGGTCAGCATATTCCTGGACTGGCTTGATTACCCTGCCCTGAGCCATAGCGACATATAGCACCTTGCTGCCGTCTGGCGAGAAAGAGAACTCGCTGATGCCGCCGGGGACGTCGCTGAGTTTGGACACTCCCTTGATCTTCCGGTCCCTGCCCACTTTTCCTCCCCAGATCTGACCTCCCATCAGGAATGCCACGCGGCTGCCGTCAGTGCTCCACCTCGCATTGGAAATGCTTTTGCCTGAACGGGTTGCGAGTACGGCATTGCTGCCGTCAAGGTCGCTGATATAGATGTTGCGGCAGGAACGGTTCTCGCTGATGGAAGTGTAAGTCACGCCGTACATCAGGCTCTTGCCGTCCGGGCTGACCTGTGGGTCGGAAAGCCGTCCGAAAGAAAGCAGCACTTCTGGGGTCATCTGTCCGTCAGTGATTTCGATTTCTGATTTTCCGATGAATCCGTCGGAGTTGAATTCCTTGTTACGTTGGTGTCTCATAATTCCCAAGCTGAGGCAGATGCCCAGGGCGATGATTGCCAGGGCCCAGCCGATTGTCTTCTCAAGTTTCGTAGTCATATTGTTTTTGATTCATTTTCCGGATGTATCGGGCGCCGGTGCCTCCCCGTCCTTGCCGGGACAGGTCCCGTAAAGGGCTGCCACCGCCTCCGCTTCCGCCCTGAGCCTGTCCCTCACCTTTTGCGGACCGGTTACTTCGATGAGGGCACCATATTTCCGCAGTTCAAAATACAGGTCGCTGCTTTCGGGGCTGACAAAGATAGTAAAATATGTCCAATCTCCCTCTTTCCTGAGAATCTGCTGGCTGTGGTGGATGGGCAGGTCTTCTATGTATCGTCCCTGTACCCCTTTTGCACGGAAAGTGATTGTGCATCCCTTTTCGCCCTCCTGTGGGATGAATGTCCCGAAAGAGGTGGCAAGCAGGGCGTCCAAATCGAAACTGTCCGGAAAAACGAACCTGCCGTCCAGCATTTCAAGTCTTCCGATGCGGTCCAGGGAATAGCATCTCAGGGCATTCCTTTCCTCGCAATGGGCATACAGGTACCAGCGTCTCTTGTCTTCTTTCAATGCGTAGGGATGCACTGTCAGGAGTTCCGGTTCGGCGCTGGAATACTTGCAGTATGCAATTTCGAGACAGCGGTTCTCGAGCATTGCGGAAATGATGGATGTCAGGTGCTTGTGTCCCGACGGAATGGTTTCCACGAAAATGCGTCCCCCGAGGCGTTCCCGTCCCTGTTCCAGCACCATATTCACCGTGAAACTGTCCACAAGCCTCTCGGCAGTGCCCTCCATCCTGCTCCGTGCGCCAACACTGTAGATGTTGGTGCGGCGGTCGCATATTATGTCCACTCCGAAAATGTCCTGGACCGCATTCCGGTGGTTTATGAAAGTGCGCCGGGTCAGTTCCGTGCCGAAGCGCCTTTCGTACTTGTTGCTTATTTCGTTCAGGCTCAGCCCCTTGTCTGATGCTGCGAGCAAGACCTGCATAAGCCAGATGTATTTTTCTATGAGTTCCGTTACCATAATCCCTTTTTCTCATCCGTCCGGACCAACCCGGTTTATTGAATTAGCCAACTCAAGTTTCGAGGGTGCGAAACCTATGTATATTGTTCAACTGATGCTGCTGTAATCCCTGATGCAGTATTTGTCTTTCCTGAGTTCCGTGTTCAACAAGGCATTGCAGGGCTTGCTGAGCGTAGGGTCATCTTCCAGCACCGCCCTTGCAGCCTCCCTTGCCTGCGAGAGCAGGAGACTGTCCCTGGCGAGAGAGGCGATGTTCAACTGTATGGGCAGACCGCTTTGCTGTGTGCCTTCAAGGTCGCCCGGACCTCTCATCTTCATATCCTCTTCCGCTATTTCAAAACCGTTTTCGGTCCGGCACATCAACTCGATGCGGTTTTTGGATTCCTTGCTGAGCTTGTGGGAGGTCATCAGCACGCAATATGCCTTGTCGCTGCCTCTGCCCACCCTGCCCCTCAACTGGTGCAACTGGCTGAGCCCGAATCTCTCCGCGCTCTCGATCACCATTACGCTGGCATTGGGCACATCCACTCCGACCTCTATGACAGATGTGGCTACGAGTATGTCAGCCCTCCCGGATGAGAAAGCGTCCATATTGAAATTCTTTTCCTCGTTGTCCAGTTTTCCGTGAACCACGGCGATTTTGTACGGAGGGAAAGGAAAATTCCGGCGAATCTCTTCGATACCGTTCTCAAGGTTCTGATAGTCCATCTTCTCGCTTTCAAAAATAAGGGGATAGACTATGAACGCCTGTCTTCCGGCTGCAATTTCCTCTTTGATGAAGCGGTACAGTCCGGGGCGCCTGGCTTCGGTGCCGTGCATTGTCACGACGGGTTTCCTCCCCGGGGGAAGTTCATCTATGACAGAGACTTCGAGGTCCCCGTATAGGGTCATTGCAAGGGTGCGTGGGATTGGAGTGGCAGTCATCACGAGCACGTGCGGAGGGCAGTCGGGATTTTTGCGCCAGAGTTTTGCCCTTTGTTCCACCCCGAAGCGGTGCTGCTCGTCCACTATTGCGAGCCCGAGTCTGTTGAAACGGACATTGTCTTCTATCAGGGCGTGGGTGCCCACTATTATGCCTATGCTGCCGTCTTCAAGTCCGCAGTGTATGTCCCTGCGCTCGGCTGTCTTGGAACTGCCTGTCAGAAGGGCGGCTTTGACTCCCGTGGGGGAGAGGTATCGGGATATGTTCTTGAAATGCTGCTGGGCAAGGACTTCCGTAGGTGCCATTATGCACGCCTGGCAACCGTTGCCCACGGCAATCAGGGCGCTCAGGACTGCGACCATCGTCTTGCCGCTGCCCACGTCTCCCTGGAGAAGCCTGTTCATCTGATGCCCGGACTTCATATCGTTCCGGATTTCGGTAATCACCCTTTTCTGTGCCCCCGTCAGCGGGAACGGGAGGGAGGCGTAGCATCTGTTGAAAGCATCCCCGACCTTGGGCATCTTTATTCCGTTGTCAGCCCTCGTACGGCGGTACTGCTGTTTCAGCAGGGAGAGTTGGAGGAAGAACAGTTCCTCGAATTTCAGCCTGTAGGTGGCACTTGCCAGGGCTTCCTGGCTGTCCGGGAAATGGATGTTGCGCAGGGCGTATCTCAGGGGAACGAGCTTGTGGCGTTTCAGCAGGTATTCGGGGATGGTCTCTTCCTGGTAGGGGAGGGCGGCGTTCAGTGCGGACTGCATTATCTTCAGCATCACTTTGCCGGTTATGCCGCAGTTTTTCAACTTTTCCCCGGAGGGATAGATGCCTGTGAAATTGGCAGCTCTTGTGTTCGTCTTACCCGGCTCCTGCCGGGTGTCTTCAACCCTGTCGATTTCCGGATGCACGAAGTTCATCCTCCCCGCATATTCCTCGGGCCGACCGAAAAATATGAACTCCCCACCTCCAGAGAGCTTCTCATAAGTCCATTTTATTCCCCGGAAAAAAGTCATATCCATACTCCCCGAAGCATCCGCAACCACGGCTTTCATCCTCTTTACCGTGTTGAATTTCAGCCCCGCAATCCTCTCGGGAGCAATCTCTCCCTTGGCATCATAGAGCCAGACCCCCT
>JBJEJT010000446.1:0-1628 GCA_051878255.1 Candidatus Cryptobacteroides sp.
TCAGCATCGAGGTTCGAAATCCCGTCATACGAAAAGTTGTGCGCCGTCCTGTCCAGAATACGGCGGACAACCTTTGCCATCACAAGCATCTGGAATTCATCCACAGATTTGAGTTCCAGAAACACTTTCTTCAGATAGTCCGCGTTTTCCTCCGGAAAGAAATAGAGGGAAATTTTCTCAAGCAAAGGATTCTCCGATATGTGTCTGAACGCATCCTGTGCTTCTTCGTCAGTTCTGTAAGGACCGATGGCATCAATGTCATTGAAATCTTCCATAGTTGAATTGCAATTCCTCCCGGGCATACTGTTCCGAACTGAATTATGCCAGGGAAACGTTTAATTTTGCGCGAATTTATAAAAACTATCGCGCAATCCCAAACGGAAGAGTACAAAAAGCCACAAATATCGAACTCAACGACGGTGCAAAAGGGAACTGTCCCCATAGCTGAGGAAACGGAAACCATTGTCCAGCGCATAGTTGTAGATAGATTTCCAATCCCCGCCCACAAATGCGGAAATCAGCAGCAGCAAAGTGCTCTGGGGCTGGTGGAAATTGGTAATCAGATGCTCCACGATGCGGAAGCGGAAGCCGGGGACGATAATGATTCTGGTTCCCGAACTCAGCCTTTCCAGAGCGTTGGCATCCATATAGGCGAGCAGGGCATCCATAGACTCTTCAAAACTTACATCCGGCAGGTCGTCATAAGCCTCCCACTGGCTGACTTCCCCAGGCTCGCCGTCCGTGATACAATGCAATCCGAGATAGTACAGGGACTCCAAAGTCCTGACGGATGTGGTACCTACGGCAGTAACTCCGGATTTGCAGTCCCTCAGCCTGCGAATCAGTTCCCTGCGCACGGAAAACGGCTCCCTGTGCATATTGTGCCTGGATACGAGGCTGTCCTTTACAGGCAGGAAAGTGCCGGCTCCCACGTGGAGGCATACCTCTTCCATATCCACTCCCTTTGCCTCTATGGCACGGAGCACTTCATCCGTGAAATGCAGCCCGGCAGTAGGTGCGGCAACTGAACCCCTGTACCTGGCATAGAGAGTCTGATAGCGTTCACTGTCAATCGCCTCGGTGTCCCGGTTCAGATACGGAGGGATTGGAACGCTGCCGCAAATCTCGAGGACCCTGGAAAATGGCTGTCCTCCTTTCCAACTGAACTCCACGACAGCCGTGCCACCGTCACGGGATACAGGTACTGCCGTGAGGTCCAATTCCTCCACTGCAGGGTCTCCAAGGGTGTTTACCGACTTCAGGCGGTCTCCTTTCCATTTCTTGGCATTGCCTATTATGCACTTCCAACGGCAGCTTTCCGTACTTGCGAATATCAGGTTGTATTCGACGGGCTGGACCGGTTCGAGGCAGAAGATTTCAATGACTGCACCCGTTTCCCTGCGGAAAAAAAGCCTTGCAGGGACCACCTTGGTGTCGTTGAAAACGAACAGGCCGTCAGGTTCGATGAGAGAGGGCAGGTCTCTGAATATGTGTTCCCGTATCTTACCGTCCCTATATTCAAGCAATTTGGAGGAATCCCTCTCGTCCAGCGGATATTTGGCGATACGTTCATCCGGCAAGGGATAATTGTAGTCTTCTATATGTATCTCAGGAATCATAACTCGAGT
>JBJEJT010000447.1:0-6608 GCA_051878255.1 Candidatus Cryptobacteroides sp.
GGGCATTTTCCTCACAAACTTGAGAAATATGGAAAATGCTCGGAACATTTGTCACCTCGATTTTGTGCAATAATATATTTTTTTTACATTTGTTGAATTGAAACTAATAACTGTGATATATGAAGAGAAACATTCTTTCCCTCGCCTGCCTTGCCGCCGTGCTTTTCTCGTGTACAGGCAGGAACGACATCATCCAGGACAACATCAGAAATGCCGAAAAACAGCTTGCAAGCCTTATCGAGGCTTCCGAAGCCAATGACACCATCCGCATTCCGTCCACCTATATCAACGGAGAAATAGATTTCGTGCCTGTGGACGACTGGGTAAGCGGTTTCTTTGCCGGTACGCTCTGGTATATGTATGAACTCACAGGCAATGAGGAATATGCCGTGCACGCACAGAAGCATACCGAGGTGCTCCACGAAATCCAGTTCCTGAAATGGCATCACGATGTGGGCTTCATGGTCTATGACAGTTACGGCAACGGACTCAGGCTCAAGAATATCCCCGGATATGACACCGTTCTCGTGAATACAGCCAAGTCCCTTTCGACCCGCTTCCGTCCAAATGCCGGTATCATCCAGTCCTGGAACGTGGTGGGAGACTGCTGGCAGGCTCAGAGAGGCTGGAAATGCCCTGTCATCATCGACAATATGATGAATCTCGAGCTGCTCTTCAAGGTCAGCGAAATGACGGGCGACCCGACTTACCGGAACATTGCCATCAGCCACGCGGACAAGACTATGGAGAACCACTACCGTGAGGATATGAGTACGTATCACGTCGTGGACTACGATGACGAGACAGGCGAAGTGCGCCGCCGCTGCACAGCCCAGGGCATAGCTGACGAAAGCCGTTGGGCGAGGGGACAGGCCTGGTCCATCTACGGATTTACCGTGGCATACCGTTTCACAGGAGATGGACGCTATCTCGACCACGCAAAGAAAGTGGCAGAGTATCTCCTTGTGAATGAGGATAATATGCCGGAAGATATGGTGCCTCTTTGGGATTTCGACGCTGTCGAGTTCGCAAAGGTTTATCCTGAATATGAGAAATATGTGGACCAGAGGGACGCATCTTCGGCAGCCATCATAGCATCGGCTCTCTACGAACTCTGGTGGTACACCCGCGAAGACCTCTACATCAAGTCTGCCGACAAGATGATAGAATCCCTTTCCAAGGCGCCATACCGTGCTGAAATCGGTACCAATGGGGGCTTCATCCTGAAACACTCTGTCGGAAGCATCCCTCACGGAGGCAACATCGACGTTCCTCTCAACTATGCAGACTATTATCTCCTCGAGGCTCTCATCCGCAAGAGACATATCGAGAACGGGGAGAACCCTGTGGAATAGAATATGAAACGAGTTCTTGCCTTTCTTCTTGCATTTGCAGTCTGTGCTTTGTCCAAGGCACAGACTTTCAGCGTTGATTATGGACCAGACAAAGGTGTGTGCTCATTCGAGACGATGCCTTCCGAATTTTCCTGTCTCACTTCCGATGCCATCGTTTCGGATGCCCATTCCAAGCTTGGAGAACACTCCCTGCAATGGACTGCCTATGGATCCGGGGCGAGTTGGAGGATGGATGTCCCGGTAAGATATCTGGGGGAGAATCCGAATCCGGACGACACTGCCGTCTCCACTTTCGTTTTCTGGGTGTATTCTGCGGAAGCCTATGACGGAAGCCTGCATTTCTCTTTCCTCAGGGACGGAAAGGAATGTTGCGGCTTCGACTATCTCCTGGGCTTTACCGGTTGGCGTGGAGCCTGGGTGGCTTTCGACAGGGATATGCAGGGAAGACCGGAAGAGGGGATGGACGCTTTCGAGGTCCGCTACAAGGGGAAGGGCAAAAACGTGAGACTGTGGTTCGACGGCATCATCCCGGCGGCTTTCGAGGATGTGCGCCACCATACTGCAGACTGGCAGGCTCCTTTCGTCAATGCTTCCACCACCAACTTCTGGCTCATACTCAACGACTATTGGAACAGGCAGTCCGACATCACTCCTGCGAATGCGCTCCCGGACGGACAGACAGAGGATTTCAATCTCGTAGAATCCCGCTTCAAGACATTGGCTTCCGAGGGGGTCCAGAAATGGGACATCGACAGAATCAGGAACTATTACGATTCCTGGAAGATCTCACGCAATCCCGACGGTACGCTGCACGGCAAGTCCGTGTGGTTCGTCAGGTATTCCGAGACCTATCTCGACCTCGGGCTCAATGCCAAGCAAGACTTCAAGGAAAACGGACAGTTGCTCCAGGACTTGAATGATTCTATGCTCGCCATAGCCCTGAGTTGGGAGCAGGAGAAGGATCCTGCGCTGAAGTCCGAAATCGGAGACATCTATCTGAATCTGACACGACATCTTCTCGACCAGGGATTCCAGGCAGGCAGCGGTATGGGTACGCTCCACCATCTGGGGTACAGTATGCGCAACTTCTACAATGCCCCGGTCATAGCCAAGCCTCTCCTCCGTGAAGCCGGATTGCTCGGGGCAGTGCAGCAGGCGATGGAATGGTTCAGCGGTTTCGGAGAAGTGAGAACGGCTCCGGACCACCTCGGGATGGACGTGGATGCTTTCAACACTATGCTTATGGGACGTTTCGCCTCTGTCATTATGATGGAGGACACTCCGGAGAAAGCTGCTAACTTCAAGGCTCTTTCCCGCTGGGTGGACAATGGCTACAAATACACTGAGGGCCTCAATCCGAGCTTCAAGAGGGACGGCACCGTGGTCCATCACCGCAAATGCTATCCTGCCTATGCCACGGGCGGCTTCAAGGGTTCCGTTCCGGCAATCTGGATGCTTGCCGGCACAGACTTCGCCATTTCCCGCGAAAGTCACGAAATACAGAAAAGGGCTCTTCTCGAAATGAGATTCTGGAGCAATGTGAAATCTTTCCCGCTTGCTATGTCCGGCAGACATCCCGACGGGAAACAGGGACTTGTTCCGGTCCAATATGCCCTGCTTGCCGATGCCGGGTCTCCGGACGGACGGCAGGATACGGATGCCGAGCTGGCGGAGGCATATCTGAGAATCAAGGGAAATTCCAGCGACAAGTGGACCAGGAAGTTCCGAGCTGCGGGCTTTTCTCCGGAGCCGGCACCGACCGGGGGACGCTACTATCCCTATGACTGTTCCCTTTCCTGGCGCCGTGGAGACTGGCTGGTAACCGTAGCCGGGCATAGCCGTTATATCTGGGCTGCCGAGCATTACCAGGGGGAGAATATGTACGGACGCTACCTCGCCCACGGCAGTCTCCAGATTCTGGGCCAACCTCAGACTTATCCGGACAGTTTCGGAAGCGGTTTCCGCCAGGAGGGATGGGACTGGACGCATATTCCGGGCACCACGGCGGCTGCGATACCGCTTGAACAGATGAAGGCGGATATCATCAACGCAGATGAGTTTTCGGGTTTCGAGGAAATGCTTCTTTCCGACGAATGGTACGCAGGCGGGGTCGTCAAGGGCAACGAGGCTGCTGCATATTCGTTCATCCTCCACGAGCACGACAAATACAATCCATCTCTGAGGGCACGCAAATCGTGGTTCATATTCGACAACAGGATAATCTGCATAGGTTCCGACATCTGCAATTCGATGGGGGAGGCGCACACCACTCTCTATCAGAACAGCATTTCCGAAGATGCAGCCGAAGCAGTGACAGTGCTCTCTTCCGGGGCGAATCTGGTGGACAGCCGTGGGAACTGCTACTATGTTCCGGATGGCAAGGTGGTCAAATCCGAGGGTCTTCAGCATTCCTATCACGAAGAGACTTGTGCCAAGACTTCGGGACATTTTGAAAAGGCTTACATCGACCACGGCGAGAACTGCAAGGGAGCGTCCTATCTCTATGCCCTCATCCCGGGACCGTCCACAAAGGCGGACACCGACAATCTCGCTTCGTCTTTCGAGGTGCTGCAGAGGGACTCGGTGGCTCACGCAGTCAGGGACCTCCGCACAGGTATGGTGGCTGCATCCGTATTTTCCGGGACTTCCCTTTCGGGAGCCATAGTCTCCATATCTCCTTCCGTGGTTATTTACAGGGAGACTGATGAACTGCTTGAGATTTCGGTCGCCAACCCGGATCTGGCATTGTATGGGGGAAAATCGGACGAGGTTTTCGACAGCAATGGAAAAAGAGTGGAAAGGAGCATCTACGGACGCTCGTGGGTAAACAACCCTGCAGCTGAGACCGAAGTCAGGATTGAACTGGAAGGGGAGTGGGATTTGGTTTCGCATATTTGTGGGGCAGGACTGTCCTGCTACACCCGTCTGCAGCCGGAAATGGAATACCGGGGTGGCAGGACATATCTGACAGTCCATACAAAGGAATGCCGTACCGAAACTCTGGTTCTTACTCGGCGATGATATGTCAGGATTAAACTACTATATGGATTTTGTGTCAAATTGAATACCCTTTTTATTATACAACGGATAACAATAAACAATCAATACTACAATATGGACAAAATTAAACTTTCATTGGGGGGGGCATACGTAACCCCTGTACTTAAGACGGTTTCGGTTGAGACCCAGGTTGGGTTTGCTGCGTCGCCTGAATACAACGCTGGATTTACCACTTTAACGGAAGAAAGTGATTATGTATGGTAAGGAGGAAATTATTATGAAAAAGACAAATATTCTTTATTTTGCAGCACTTGCTGCTTTCGTAACAGTTTCCTGCTCAAAGGAACTTGTGGATAAAAATGAAGCTGTTCAACAACCTAATCTGGTTCCAATGACATTTACCGTTGCGGAGAGTGTTGAAGAAGAAACACCTGACTCAAGAACCACTTTGGTAATTGCTGACGACAAGAAGACTATCAATTGGGTGGCAAATGACAAGGTTGGTGTTTTTGGTGTTGCGGACGTCCCTACGAGTGAAACTTCTGTTAATACAAATAATCAAATTTTTACTGCAAAATCCAGCGGTGCGACGACAACTTTGAGTGGATATGTAGTTGATGGTGATAATAGATTTTATGCCTTATATCCATATCAGAAGGGAGTGTCTCTTACCTTCGTGGGTACAACCGGTAGTGACGGTACCACTTCTTATACTGCTTATCTAAATAATGTAACTATACCTGTTCAACAAAAAGCTGTAGCTGGAAGTTTTGACCCTGATGCGTATCTATTCGCATCATTATCTACAGATCAGACTAATTTCAAATTCTATACACCTTGTTCATTAGTAGGTTTTACTTTGAATGATTCGAATGTATCTAATATCAAATCTATTAGATTGTATGGAAATAATTCTAATAGTGATGTCCTTGCTGCTGAAAAAGGTCAAATTAAGGTATATGGTGCTGCTTCAACTCATTTGGTAACTGAAGGACAATCCAATTATGTAGAGCTAGTTCTGGATGGTTCAGATAAATTCCAAAACTCTGTTCAATATTATTTCGTAGTACGTAGAGTGAGTCTAGCTAGTGGAATCTCTCTTTATGTTGAGTATGAAGATGGAACTGTGAAGAAGAGAACGAGCAGTAATAAATTCGATGTCAGCGCGGATAATTGTATCAAAAGTTTAGGTACGTTGAAATTAGATGGGGATGCCTTTACTAAATTGACCTATAGCGAGGCATATGAACTTGGGTACGATCTCGTTATCGGTGATAAAGTATATAATAAAAGCACCACACCAAGCTATAATACTTTGGATGCTACATCGGAAACTGTCAACCTCAATACAGCTGCTACATCAGGTCTCTATTTCTTGAAGGGGGAGAAGTTTACTTTGGCTGCTAATTGGACAATCAGTGACGATTTTGTCTTGATTGGTGATACTGATGGAGTGAAGATTGGAAACAATGGAAAATATATTGTTCATGCTTCGAGATCGTTCAGTCTGAAGAATCTATCTCTTTCTGTAGGAGATGATCTTAATTATTTCATACTTAATAATGCATCAACTGATGCTTCTGATTTGGTGTTAGATGGGTGTAATATCAATATTAATGCTTCCTCAAAAGGTAGTCCTTTCTTTTATTCAAGCAATGGTTATGCTGCCCAGTCAATAACTCTTAAGAATTGTAATTTCGCTTTGAAGGGTACTGCAAATAATATTTTCAACTTCGCAAATGCTAAATCTACGCAACTTGCCAATATTAATATTTCTGGTTGTTCTTTTTCTTCAGAAACTACTACTAGAGTTCTCACTATACCTGCATGGAGTAATTCTGAATGGAAATCATCATTAACATTCCAGAATAACAACTTTATAGATTTTATCCCAGATACAGCAGTTCTTCAGTGTAATGGTAAGATGGAAGTTATAACAGCCACTGGAAATACTGGAACAGTAAAATTGTCAAAGAATAGTTATTTGGTTTATTTCTCAAAGGATGCCCAGCCTACTCATATTGATGCTGAGATAGACAATATTTCGGTTTCGCAATCCAGTGAAAGTGCGTCGTATACATTTACCAAATATCCTGCTTACAACTGATAGTTAATATTAGTTTTGCTTATCAAATCCACGGCAGGGCAAAAGCTCTGCCGTGATTTGTATACAGAATTGAGCGTAAGCATCCGACGAACGTAAGCATCCGAAGAAGTACATATTGACAAAGTGAGATGCAACTGGCACGGGAG
>JBJEJT010000448.1:0-6562 GCA_051878255.1 Candidatus Cryptobacteroides sp.
CTTACCGTCGGCGACTGCCTTGAACGCAGCCCTGACTGCAACCTCGGTCTTTCCGAAACCAACGTCCCCGCAGACCAGCCTGTCCATAGGACATTCAGCCTCCATATCCCTTTTGACAGCCTGCACAGCCTTTTCCTGGTCCGGAGTGTCCTCATATATGAAAGAGGATTCGAGTTCCGTCTGCAGGAAGGTGTCGGAAGAAAAGGCAAACCCCTTTGATGCACGGCGTTTGGCATAGAGTTGTATCAGGTCCTTTGCTATGTCCTTGACCTTGGACTTGGCGTTTGCCTTGAGGTTCTGCCAGGTCTTGGAGCCGAGCTTGTATATTCTCGGAGGCTCCCCGTCCCTCGACTTGTAGCGGGAAATCTTATGGAGGGAATGGACGGAGACATAGACCGTATCGTTGTCCTTGTATATGATTTTCACAACTTCGTGCATACGGTTCTTGTCGTCCCTTATGCGCACCAGCCCCCCGAATATCCCCACTCCGTAATCTATATGGACTATGTAGTCCCCGACGGAGAATGAAGTCAGGTCATTGATTGTCAGTTGTTCGCTCCTTTCCACGGTGCGGCGCAGGCTGACCCTGTGGAAACGGTCGAAAATCTCGTGGTCGGTGTAGCAGCAAATCTTTTCTTCGTTGTCTATGAAGCCGTTGTGTATATTCCTCCCGTCCACGAATTCGGGCAGATGACATTCGTTCTGCAGAAGTATGCTCCTGAGCCTTTCCAATTGAGACTTCTTCTCCCCATAGACATATATCCCGTATCCCGCTTCAGCCTTTTCCCTTATGTCGGCTGAAAGGAGTTCAAAATTCTTGTTGAAAACCGGCTGGGGAGCTATGTTGAATTTCACTGGGTCATCCACCTGAAGCCCCGTAGGCACCTGCAGGAACACTTTCCTGAAATTTTCTGCCAGAGGGTAGAAATCTTCCTTCGAGTAAAGTTCGGATGAATCAAGCCAGAGCAGGGTCTTTTCGGGAGGCAGGAGGCATAGGACCGGCACGGAAGCCCCCTCCCCTGTTTCAGACAGGTCCGGGTATATCTCCACTTCTTCCCTCTTCTCCTTGGACAACTGGGTGCCGCAGTCGAAAACGCTGATACTTTCAATCTCGTCGCCGAAAAACGAAAAACGGAAAGGATTGCTGTCGGAATAGGAGAATATGTCTATGACGGCACCTCTGACGGCGAACTGTCCCGGCTCCCCCACGAAGTCATTCCTGACAAAGCCCATCTTATCCAGACGGTCGAGAAGTTCCCCCCTGTCTATGCTGTCCCCGCACTTGAGCCTGAGCAAATTGCCTTCTGGGGTGAAAGACTTGGCAACAGCCCCCTCTGCAATGGCTTGCGGATAAGTGACGAAGAAAAGCCTGGAGGAACCGTCATACTCCATCAGCCTGCCTATCGCTGAAGTTCTCTGCACGCTGAGGGAAAACTTGTAGCTGCTCCTTTCCATACGCCGTCCGGAATCGGGGAGGAAGAATACGCTGTCCCCTTCGACGAGGGAATACAGGTCCGCGGCACAGTACTCGGCAGACTCCCTGTCCGGAAGTATTATGAAATTTATTCCGTCTATCCCGGCGGCAGCGGCGACAAACCACCTTGCCGAAAAGAACAGTCCCGAACAATAGACATCTTCATTCCCGGAAATTTTCCCGGAAATTTTTTCAACTGATTTCTGACTTATTGACAATTTACCCATTTTACCTGTTGATAACCTGTTGAAAAGCTGTGCAAATCTAATGAAAACTAATTTTGGATATGAATTTTATCCGTACATAACCGGATTTTTTATTCAATTCCAAATTCCGGGGAATTTTTTTTCAAAAAACTTCCCAATATGGAAATCAACAGCTTTCAACATTGCAACAATCTGATTTCAAATGTTTTGTATATGTTTTCAACAATTTCAACAAACATATATGACCATTAGAATTAAAATAAAATATAACTTTGTATTCCATATAAATTCTGATGCCGATGGCGACTGACTTCAATCCGCACGACGTAAACGCGGGCAAAGATAAGGAAATAGACGGAATTATAAGACCGCAGGAACTTGAAGATTTCTCCGGGCAGGAGAAGATAGTCCGCAATCTCAAGATATTCGTTGCAGCGGCAAAGATGAGAGGGGAGACCCTCGACCACGTGCTTTTCCACGGTCCTCCGGGGCTTGGAAAGACGACCCTTGCCCATATAATAGCGAATGAACTCGGGGTGAATATGAAGGTGACATCCGGTCCTGTGCTTGACAAGCCAGGGGACCTGGCAGGACTCCTGACCTCTCTTGAAGAGGGGGACGTGCTGTTCATAGATGAGATACACAGGCTCTCTCCCGTGGTGGAGGAGTATCTCTATTCGGCTATGGAGGATTTCGTTATTGACATAATGGTGGATAAGGGTCCTGGGGCAAGGTCTATCCGTCTGTCACTCAATCCATTCACTCTTGTTGGGGCTACGACCAGGAGTGGTCTCCTCACTTCTCCGCTGAGGGCGAGGTTCGGAATCAAATGCGCCCTTGAATACTACGACACTTCCACACTCGAAAAAATAGTCATCCGCAGCGCGACAATACTGAAAGTGGATATAGACGGGGAGGCAGCCCACGAGATAGCGCTCAGAAGCCGGGGGACACCCCGTATCGCAAACTCGCTCCTGCGCCGTGTCAGGGATTTCGCCCAGGTCGTTGGGAACGGGGTGATAGACCTCAAGATAGCCCGCTATGCCCTCGATGCCCTTAACATAGACAAGAGGGGATTGGATTCCATAGACAACAAAATCCTCAAGACCATAATAACCAAGTTCAAGGGCGGTCCCGTAGGTGCCAATACCATAGCGACGGCGGTGGGGGAGGACCAGGGTACCCTGGAGGAAGTGTACGAGCCTTTCCTCATAAAGGAGGGGTTCATCGTGAGGACCCCGAGGGGCAGGGAAGTGACGGAACTTGCGTACAGGCACCTCGGAATGGACAGGGCTGCACCGGACGAAAATCTGCTTTTCGACTGAGTGGCAGTCCAGAAATTTTCCGCCTCGCTTTTTGAAAAAGAGACTGTTCTGGAATCCTGCAAAAAATGTGGAACTTGATGAAAGTTTTATTATTTTTGCAGGCTGATTGTTACGCAATATCTATAAACCTTTATATAATGGCAAAAGAATTGATTTCAAAGATTCCTGAGGGTCCTTTGGCTGAAAAATGGACAAAGCACAAGTCTCAGATCAAAGTTGTCTCTCCAGGCAACAAGAAAAAATTGGAAATCATTGTCATCGGTACCGGTCTCGGTGGAGCGTCTGCAGCTGCTTCACTCGGCGAACTCGGCTACAAAGTTAAAGTCTTCTGCATCAGCGATTCTCCCCGCAGAGCCCATTCCATTGCGGCTCAGGGTGGTATAAATGCAGCCAAGAACTATCAGAACGACAATGACTCAATCTACCGTCTGTTCTACGATACCATCAAGGGAGGTGACTACCGTAGCCGCGAAGCGAATGTGTATCGTCTCGCCGAGGTCAGCAACAACATCATCGACCAGTGTGTAGCACAGGGAGTTCCTTTCGCAAGGGAATATGGCGGACTTCTCGCCAACCGTTCTTTCGGAGGTGCGCAGGTCAGCCGTACCTTCTACGCACGCGGACA
Organism: Candidatus Cryptobacteroides sp.; assembly: GCA_051878255.1. Taxonomy (GTDB): domain Bacteria; phylum Bacteroidota; class Bacteroidia; order Bacteroidales; family UBA932; genus Cryptobacteroides. The sequence continues at coordinate 3,631 of JBJEJT010000448.1, forward strand.
AACCGGACAGCAGCTTCTCCTTGGAGCCTATGCTGCACTGAACCGTCAGATTGCAGCCGGCACGGTTGAATCTTATCCTCGTCACGAGATGCTGGATGTGGTTCTCATCAACGGCGAGGCAAAGGGAATCATAGCCCGTAACCTTGTGACCGGAGAAATAGAGCGTTTCGGGGCACACGCAGTGGTAATCGCTTCCGGAGGATATGGAAACACCTACTTCCTCTCCACCAATGCGATGAACTCAAACGGTTCTGCGGCTTGGCAGTGCTACAAGAAAGGTGCATTCTTCGCAAACCCTTGTTTCGCACAGATCCATCCTACCTGTATTCCGGTACACGGGGAGCAGCAGTCCAAACTTACGCTTATGTCCGAGTCCCTCCGCAACGACGGACGTATATGGGTGCCGAAGAAGAAAGAGGATGTGGAAAAACTCCGCAGACACGAAATCAAGCCGTCCGACATTGCCGAAGAGGACAGGGATTACTATCTTGAGCGCCGTTACCCGGCATTCGGAAACCTTGTTCCGCGCGACGTCGCTTCACGTGCGGCAAAGGAGCGCTGTGACGCAGGCTTCGGTGTGAATGAAACAGGACTTGCGGTATTCCTCGACTTCAAGACAGCCATAGAGAGGCTTGGAAAGAAGACCATTGCAGAGCGTTACGGCAACCTTTTCCAGATGTATGAGAAAATCACCGCTACGGACCCTTACAAGGAGCCTATGATGATTTATCCTGCAATCCACTACACTATGGGAGGTCTCTGGGTGGACTACAACCTCCAGACAACCGTTCCAGGTCTTTATGCCATAGGCGAGGCAAACTTCTCCGACCACGGCGGAAACCGTCTCGGTGCATCGGCTCTTATGCAGGGTCTTGCCGACGGTTACTTCATCCTGCCTTACACCATAGGAGACTATCTCGCATCCAAGTTCAAGGAGCCAAAGACCGACATCGGGGCGCCTGAATTCGAAGAGGCGGAGAGGGCTGTGAGGTCCAAAATCGAGCGTCTTCTCTCCATCAAGGGTACCGAGACCGTGGACGCCATACACAAGAAATTCGGACACATTATGTGGGAGCACGTGGGTATGGCACGCAATGAGGCAGGTTTGAAAGAGGGTATCAAGATGATACGTGAGCTTAAGACCGAATTCTGGAGCAACGTCTATGTGGCAGGGGAGCAGGGTACATTCAACCAGGAACTTGAAAAGGCTCTTCGTCTTGCCGACTTCCTCGAAATAGGAGAACTGATGGCTATAGACGCCCTCCACAGAAAGGAGTCCTGCGGAGGTCATTTCCGTGAGGAAATGCAGACCGAGGACGGAGAAACCAAGAGGGACGACAAGAACTTTATGTATGTTGCCGCTTGGGAGTACAAGGGAGAAAATCAGGAACCTGAACTCCACAAGGAACCTCTCAACTACGAGAATATTCATATTGCAACAAGAAACTATAAGGATTAAGGACTATGGATTTGACTTTGAAAGTATGGCGCCAGAAAAACGCCAAGGAAAAGGGCCATTTCGAGACCTACAAGGTCAAGGGCATATCTCCTGACAGCTCTTTTCTCGAAATGCTCGACATCCTTAATGAACAGCTTATAACCGAGGGTATGGACCCTGTGGCTGTGGAGAAAGGATGCCAGTCTTCCGGTCCCGTGTCTTTCGATCACGACTGCCGTGAGGGAATATGCGGAGCCTGCTCACTTTACATCAACGGACGTGCGCACGGACCTGACGATGAGGTTACTACCTGCCAGCTCCATATGCGCAAGTTCAAGGATGGTGACACCATTACCATCGAGCCGTGGAGAAGCAAGGGTTTCCCTGTGATAAAGGATCTCGTTGTGGACCGCCAGGCATTCGACAAGATTCTCCAGGCAGGAGGATATGTGTCTGTGCGTACAGGAGGTGTTCCTGATGCCAATGCCATTCCTATCAAGCGTGAAAATGCCGAGGAAAGTATGGACGGAGCTGCCTGCATCGGATGCGGGGCTTGTGTTGCCACCTGCAAGAACGGTTCTGCGATGCTCTTTGTCGCTGCCAGGGTAAGTTCGCTTGCTCTTCTTCCTCAGGGCAAGGTTGAGGCTGCGAGAAGGGCAAAGGCTATGGTTGCCAAGATGGACGAACTCGGTTTCGGTTCCTGCACCAACACCAGGGCTTGCGAGATGGAGTGTCCGAAGCATATTACCGTGGGACACATCGCACGTCTCAACAGGGAGTATCTTTGCGCCAAGTTCAAGGACTGATTCGATGTCCTTGTCATATAATCAAGCCGGGAATAAAAGAGTTATTCCCGGCTTCTTTCATACCCTTCCAACCGTCATTCCCGGCCCGACCGGGAATCCCTCACCAAAGAAAATTATTGAAAGGATACCTCCCAGCGTGAATCTCGGCAACCATCTTGTAAAGGTCCGAACGTAGTTTCTCAATCCCTATCTTCTGTTTTGCAGAAATAAACACACAAGGAGTATTTTCCCTCGCTATCCAAGAATGCTTATATTCCTCGAGCGTATAGTTTTCAGCCTTTTTAGGCTCCAGAGAAAACTCATCATATTCCTCGTGCCTGTAAGCATCTATCTTGTTGAATACCACATAGGTAGGTTTATCCGACGCCCCTATGTCCCGGAGTGTTTCATTGACCACCCTGATTTGGTCCTCGTGTCCCGGATGCGAAATATCCACCACGTGCATCAGTATGTCTGCTTCCCTGACCTCATCCAAAGTGCTTTTGAATGCCTCCACAAGCTGCGTAGGCAATTTCCTTATGAATCCTACCGTGTCGCTCAGAAGAAAAGGCACATTCTCGATCACGACCTTTCTTACTGTAGTGTCGAGTGTGGCAAACAGCTTGTTCTCCGCAAACACGTCTGTCTTTGCCATAAGGTTCATCAGCGTACTCTTTCCGACATTGGTGTACCCCACAAGTGCTATCCT
>JBJEJT010000449.1:0-1616 GCA_051878255.1 Candidatus Cryptobacteroides sp.
GCCGAAATCCTGTGCGAAACAGACCACTGCGCTGCATTTTCCATTCTTGAGACGGTCATTGACGGAGGCTGTGCTTGTGAAAACCTGTCCTATTTCGAGATATGGGTTGTTATCCATACGGTCCACGATGCGGCGCACCACAGGGTCGGACAGGTCTCCCACCACATCCACCACGGCATTGTGGACTTCGGTGCTGAGGGCAAAGCCGAACAGGATTATCTGCACCACAGGCATCACCAGCACGATGAGCGTGGTGCGCACGTCCCTGAAGATGTGACGGAACTCCTTCTGTATGAATGCAAGAATCTCTTTCATAATCAGTGTCAGTCTCTTTCCGCCCTGCCTGCAAGTATGGTAAACACCCCGTCCATATCCGGAACGCCGAAACGCTCCTTGAGGGCGGCTGGGGAATCCAGGGCTTCAATCCTGCCGTCCACCATAACTGATACTCTGTCACAGTACTCGGCTTCATCCATATAGTGGGTTGTCACGAAGACGGTCACTCCCCTTGCTGCGGCTGCATAAATCATTTCCCAGAAGTTCCTGCGGGTCAGAGGGTCCACGCCTCCCGTCGGTTCGTCCAGGAAGATGATTTCCGGGTCGTGCAACATTGAAATGCTGAAAGCAAGTTTCTGCTTCCATCCGAGGGGCATATCACGGACGAAGGAGTTGCGTGCCGATTCCATCTGCAGGGCAGAGAGGACCTGTTCTGTCCTGGATTTTATCTGCTTGTCATTCAGACCGTAGATGCCTCCGAAAAGTTCTATGTTCTCCCAGGTTTTCAGGTCTGGATAGAGGGAGAATTTCTGGCTCATATAGCCTATGTGGCGTTTTATCTGTTCCTGCTGGTTCCTGATGCTGTAGCCTGCCACCGTGCCATCGCCGGATGTGGGGAGGCTCAGACCGCAGAGGATTCGCATCGCCGTGGTCTTGCCGGCACCGTTTGCGCCCAGGAAACCGAAGATCTCGCCTTTGCGCACGTCGAAACTTATGTCATCGACGGCTGTGAAATTACCGAACTTCTTGGTCAGGTGTCTTATGCTTATTGAGTTTTCCATAATATCTGTTTTTCAGATTGCCGGTCGCAGCCGGCAATGACGTATCGTCGCCATCCCCGTCAGCAACATCTTCCCGCCTCCACATCCATCCCCGTCAGCACATTCCCCCGTCATCAACATCATCCCCGTCAGCACGTTCCCCGTCATCAACGCCATACCCATCAGCACGTTCCCCGTCATCAACGCCATCCCCGTCAGCACATTCCCCCGTCAGTAACGTCATTCCCGGCTTGACCGGGAATCTCCATCGCCCGAAAAGTCCTAAGACAACCTCATAAAACAATCCTCTATACACGGCATCTTAGTCCTGACATCCACATCCCCGAATCCAGCTTTCTCAAGTTCACTCGCCAGATACTCCCCAACCGACCCCTCAGGCGGCACGAACCCCGGATCGACAGCCACGTGACAGGAAGCCCCGAATGAATGGCATCTCAACACCCCGTCCAACTCCCTGAGCCTGCGCAATATCCCGAAAAGGTCACTCCCCGTGACGGCAAACAACCTGTCAGGATAACGCCCCACAATCTCATCCGGTGTTCCCGAATCAATGATTTT
>JBJEJT010000450.1:0-1615 GCA_051878255.1 Candidatus Cryptobacteroides sp.
TATTATTTTGTTTCATATCTTTTCGCATAACCTGCAAAGATAGCAAATTCTGCCGAATACATTGATTTTGGGTTTTGTTTGAATTAATTTCGCGCACGGGTGTATTTTCGAGTGAAAATTCACTAACTTTGCGGGCGTGCGGTTTTGCTTGGACAAATCCGATTTCCGGAAAACCGGATGGCACATAGACAATACACTAAACAAATAAACAATGAAGAAATTTACATTGCCCAAGGATGGCGGTCTCATCGAAGAAGGTCTGCCTAACGGTATCAAACACACATTTGAGCATATCCCCGCTCACATCTATGAAGACGAGGAAGTGGCAAGCAAATGTCTGGCTGACAAAATCGTCTCTTCCATCAAGGCGTCCGACGGCATTTTCCGTCTGGGTCTCTCCACCGGTTCCACTCCGGTAAGCCTCTACCGTGAACTTGCAAAACAGTGTCAGGAAGGGGCTGTTTCTTTCAGCAGGGTTGAGATTTACAGCATCGACGAATACTATCCGGCACCTGCCTACAGCCATAGCCGCAACAGACGACTCTTCGAGGAACTCATTGACAAGATAGACATCAAGCCGGAAGCCGTGCACATCCCTCGCATCGACAGGGAGATGGACAGTGCGTATGTTTCCGATTTCTGCGCAAAATACGACCAGGTAGCATCCAACCTCGACCTGCTCATAATGGGCGTGGGTGAAAAAGGACAAATCGGATTCAACGAGCACGGGGCATCCGAACTCAGCCGCACAAGAACCGTTATGCTCTCCTATGCTTCCAGAAAGAGGCAGGCGAAGAACTTCGCCGGCAAGGTGGAGATGACCCCGAAGAGCGCAATCGCGATGGGACTTTCCACTATGCTCAGCGCAAAGAAGATCTACCTCATCGCCTGGGGAGAAGACAAGGCCCAGGTGGTCAGGGATATAGTGGAGGGAGAAATGACAAGTTCCTGCCCTGCATCCCTGCTGCAGAAACACGGCAACATTTCATTCTATGTGGACGACAACTCAGCCAGCCTGCTTACCAGGAACGTGGCACCGTGGCTCGTCGGACCTTGCGAATGGACTCCGAAGTTCATCAGAAAGGCAGTCGTATGGCTCTGCGAGCAGGTTCACAAGCCTATACTCAAACTCACCCAGGGCGACTATCTGTCCAACGGTCTGGGGGAACTGCTTGAGAAGCACGGCCCTTATGACCAGATCAACATCAATGTCTTCAACGATTTCCAGCACACGATTTCAGGCTGGCCGGGCGGAAAGCCTAATGCCGACGACAGCACCCGTCCGGTTCCGTCTTCACCGTTCCCGAAGAGAGTCGTGATTTTCTCACCTCACCCTGATGACGACGTGATTTCAATGGGAGGTACTTTCATCCGTCTGGTCGAACAGGGACACGACGTACACGTCGCCTATGAGACTTCCGGAAACGTGGCTGTCCACGACGACGTGGTGCTCCAGCATATCGATGCCATCCACGAACTCGGTTACGGGGATGATTTCGGAAAGGTCAAGGAAATCGTGGCTTCAAAGAAGCCGGGCGAGCCTGAACCTCGCGCCCTGCTCGAACTCAAGGGAGCAATCAGGAGGTCCGAGGCAAGGTCTGCAGTGAGGTCTTTC
>JBJEJT010000451.1:0-1609 GCA_051878255.1 Candidatus Cryptobacteroides sp.
GCCATTCAATCGGTACATCTATTCCTATAGCCTGAAGAACGCATCTCTAATGTCCCAAAAAACGAAGAAGCTGATATTCACTTCCGTATCCAATTCTCATTTCAGTCATACATCTAAAACATATTGGAATCTATGTATATGCCCTATGGACCGCTTAACAACTCCCGACCGGAAATCGGAAAAAATCATCTGCAAACAGGGAAAGATGGAAAAATAATCATTAGATTTGTCCCCGAAACAGCCGTGACAGATTCAATAGTGATAAAGACAATGAAAAATAAGACCGAGATATTGACAGGAGGTCCAAGCTGCATACTGCACGCTCTGGCAGTCCCTTTCTTCCTGTTCATCTTTTCAATAATCTACTCCCCATTCGGGATTAAAGATATGCTTGCCATAGGCAGGACCACCTACAGTTTCAACCTCAGCATACTCCTGAGCATAACCCTGCTCTGCTACGCCCTCTGCCGGGGCATATTGTTCATATTCAGGAAAAAACTCCCCGACAATATGCTGCTCTACTCTGCCATCTGTGTTGCAGAACTCATCGTCGCATCCCTGTTCTCAAGCCTCTATCTGACCCTGTTGATGCGTGGGGAGAAACCCTTTTTCGAAGTGGAGATGTCAGTCCTGGGCATAATGTCGTCAATGGCGGTATTCCCGTATTCGCTGCTCAGCCTCGGACTGTTGTTTCACAATGCCGACAAGAAATCCGACGGTACCGACACGGAACTCCCCGGCACATCCCTGATAAGGTTCACTGATGAATACCAGAAACTGAGGCTCGTGGTGGCTCCAGAAAGCGTAATGTTCATCCGTTCAGAAGAGAACTATGTGATTATCAATTATCTGGACCACGGGAAACTGAAAAAGTTCAATCTCAGGTCTTCAATGAAATCACTTGAGGAAATGCTTGGCAGGCACGGTCTGATACGTTGCCACCGTTCCTATTTCCTCAATCCTAATTTCGTGAAACTGGTCAATAGGGACGAATCCGGGACCGTGTTCGCCCACCTTTCAGTGGAAAACACCGAGCCCGTTCCGATTTCACGCAAATACTATGACCAGGTTACGAAGTTGCTCTGTTAATCATAAATGTTCCTTTGGAACAGGCTGCAATACATTTTCCGGATAAAGATTTACTGCATATGAATTACATAGGATTACTGATAGCTGTTTTCACATTTTTGACAATCGGACTGTTTCATCCAATTGTCATCAAATGCGAGTACCATTTCGGCACACGCTGCTGGTGGGTTTTCGCCATTTTGGGAGTTGCTTTCATCACGTCCAGCCTATGGGTGGAAAACAATATACTGAGCCCGCTTCTCGGAGTCATCGGCTGTTCCTGCCTATGGAGCATACTCGAACTTTTTGAACAGAAGAAAAGAGTCGAGAAAGGCTGGTTCCCCAAGAATCCCAAAAGGAACGGATGACTGCAATCCCGGATATGCCTCAGGCGTGAAACCACTGTTTCCGGACATATATTTCTCAACAATATGTCCGAATCCCACCCAAGCACATATCCAATCTGCCGGCAGATTCATAAGATAACATCCTTTGCCCGGCAAGCCGCACTTCCGTTATGCCCGGACTGTCCAGGCATCTC
>JBJEJT010000452.1:0-6498 GCA_051878255.1 Candidatus Cryptobacteroides sp.
TCCCCCTGTGACGGGCAGGTTGCTCACGCGTTACGCACCCTTCCGCCGGTCGCCGGCAAGGTGGTATTGCTACCTCCTCCCGCTGCCCCTCGACTTGCATGTGTTAAGCCTGCCGCTAGCGTTCATCCTGAGCCAGGATCAAACTCTTCATTGTATATCTCTTCATATCTCTCAGCTTGACCCGGACCTCTCGTATTCCTTCATTCTCACCCCGCCCCCAAAAGGACGGGAAAAAGGAACTGACGCTCTCGTTTATTTTGTTCTTGGTACTTGCTTCTTGTACACCCTCCAACTCTTCGTTGGAGGTCTTCCTCTCAGTCTTTTCAATGAACTCCATTTTCTCAAATGGGCTGCAAAGATACGGACTTTTTTGAAACCGCCAAACTTTTTCGGGTTTTTTTTGAGAAAAAATTCCTAATTTTGCACTCCCAATACTTAGTGATCCTCAAAAAATAACCTGCATCATCTTTGAAAATCTTTTCGGTCCACATTTCCACCCTTATGTCCCCGGAAATCTGATTCAAATCTGATGCAACTTATTTTTTCACATTCCTTGAACAGTAATGGAACAACAAGCTGAATCGACTCGAAACGAAGCTTCGCTTCTTCAACTTTTCGGCGTATTCGCCAAAATCGGTGCATTCACAATAGGAGGTGGATACGCTATGATTTCCCTGATACAAAATGAGATTGTAAACCGGAAATGGCTTACGGATGACGAGTTTACAGAACTAATCACCCTGGCACAGGCAGCCCCGGGACTGATCGCCGTCAATATGTCCATATTCACAGGTTTCCGTCTCAGAGGCGTCAAGGGCAGCATAGTGGCAACCATAGGCAGCATTCTGCCCCCCTTTCTCATAATCCTCGCAGTCGCAATGCTGTTCAGCAATTTTCAGGACAATCCAATTGTCCTGCGCATATTCAAAGGCATACGACCGGTCGTGGTGGCACTGATTCTCGTCCCGATGGTCAATATGGTCCGGAAAAGCGACGACCGCTGGTGGAAATGGCTGCTCACGGCGATAGCGCTGTGTTCAGTCAGTTTCCTGAACGTCAATCCGGTGTTGGTAATCCTCGCAGTGATAATCCTGTTTCTCGTGATTGCCGTCGTCAATGACAGAAAACTCAAAAATAAAGACCTATGATTTACGCTGAACTGTTCTACACATTCTTTCTCATAGGCGCATTCACCATCGGTGGCGGCTACGCGATGCTCCCCCTCATCCAGAACCAGGTGGTCGATGTCCACGGATGGATTACCGCACAGGAATTTACAGACATCATAGCCATTTCCCAGATGACCCCCGGACCCATCGGCATCAACTCCGCGACATACATAGGCTACACGGTGCTGAGCAACAGCGGCGCATCCGAACTGCTCTGCGTCCTGGGTTCGTTCACGGCAACGGCGGCGGTGGTCCTCCCCTCATTCCTGATTGTCCTCGGAATGTGCTTCGCCCTGAAGAAATTCAGCGAAAGCACCATTTACAGAGGCATAATGGACGGTCTCAAGCCGACAGTCGCCGGACTTATCGGTGCGGCGGCAGTTATGCTCATCAACAGCGAAAACTTTCCCGACTGGAAATCCTGGGTGCTTTTCGGGGCTGCTTTCCTCGTCCATTTCTTCACGAAGACAAACGTCATACTGATAATCATAGCAGCCGGGATAATAGGCTATTTCATATATTGAAAGATATGGATTGGTTCATTGAACTGTTCACGAAACAGACTTTCATCCAGGCAATCATCGTGCTCTCCCTTATCTGCGCGGTGGGTCTGGCTTGCAACAAAATAAGGTTCAAGGGCATATCCCTCGGAGTCACTTTCGTTTTCTTTACCGGAATCATAGCCGGACACTTCGGATTGAGGATAGACCCCCAGATGCTCCTGCTCGCCCAGAACTTCGGACTCATACTGTTCGTCTATTCGCTCGGCCTGCAGGTCGGTCCGAGTTTCTTCCCGTCCCTGAAAAAGGGAGGTCTGAAACTGAATCTGCTGTCCTTTGCCGTCCTGGTGCTGGGGACACTGATGTCCGTCGGTTCATTCTGGCTCCTGCACATCCCGTTTCCGATATCTATGGGTCTGCTCTCGGGAGCCGTCACCAACACCCCTATGCTGGGTGCAGCCCAGCAGGCTCTGCTCGACGTGCATCCCGATGCCTTGGAGACTTCCAACGAAATGGCTATGGCTTGCGCAGTCGGCTATCCTTTCGGTGTCATAGGTGTGATTCTCTGCGTGGTAATCCTGAGGTCTGTATTCCAGAAAAAGGAAGAGAGGAAAGACACCCACGACAACCCGACCTATGTCGCAGAGTTTGAAATCAGCAATCCTGCCATTTTCGGCAAGTCCATAAAGGACATAATGAAAGACGTGAAGTTCCATCTGGTCGTATCGAGGGTGTGGAAATACTCTGTCAGGGACGAGAAATCCCCTATGGGAGTAGTGATTATCCCCAACGGGGACACGGTGCTTGAAGAAGGGGAACACGTGCTCGTGCTATGCAAGGAGGCTGAAAAAGGAATGGCTGAGAAACTGTTCGGAAAGGTTGTGAAGAAAGACTGGAACCAAAAGGACATAGACTGGAACGTGATCGACGGGCAGCTGGTGTCCCGACACGTGCTGGTAACCAGGGAAAAGGTGAACGGTGCCAAACTTGGAGACCTCCACCTGCGCAACACCTACGGCATCAACATCACAAGGGTGAACCGTGCCGGCATCGACATCCTCCCCTCAAGTTCGCTGAGGCTTCAAATCGGAGACAAACTTACCATAGTCGGACAGGCAAAGGCGATAGACAATGTGGCAGTGGTCCTGGGAAACCAGGAGAAGGAGTTGCGCAACCCGAACCTGTTCTCGATTTTCACAGGAATCATATTGGGTCTCATACTTGGAAGCATCCCTCTTTTCCTGCCTGGAATCAGTGTCCCGATCAAACTCGGCATCGCGGGAGGTCCCATCATAGTCGGCATACTGATGGGGGCTTTCGGTCCACTCCTGCATATCCCCACCTACACCACCCACAGCGCCAATCTGATGCTCCGGCAACTTGGCATAACGGTCTATCTCGCAGGACTTGGACTGAGTGCCGGACCGGGGTTCTTCGGGACTGTTATGCGTCCGGAAGGCCTGGTGTGGATAGGAGTCAGCCTCGCATTGGTGCTGGTACCGGTGCTGACCGTAGGGTTCATAGCCGGAAAGTTCTGCAAGGTGGATTACAGTTCCAATGTGGGTATGCTCTGCGGCATTATGGCGAACCCCATAGCATTGAACTATGCGCTCAGCACGGTGGACGACGACGAACCGTCAGTCTCCTACGCGACCGTCTATCCCGCCGGGATTTTCCTCCGGGTCATCTCCGCCCAGCTGCTGATACTGTTGCTCTGCTGATCAATTCTTCGATTTCCAATACTGCTCAATCTCCTCCAAAGTCTTGCCGGAGGTTTCGGGTATTACCTTCCACATAATCAACAGATACGGCAGACACATAAACGCGAAGAAAAAGAATGTACCCGCAGGAGTGAGGTTGGTCATACACCAAGGGGTGAACTGCCCGATAAGGTAGGTCCCGACCCACAATGCCAGCCCGGCTATGCTCATCGCGATTCCACGGACACGGTTCGGATACATTTCAGACAATAGAACGAATACAACGGCACTGATGCTGATTGCCTGGCTGAAAATATAGAGCAGGAAGAAAATGAGCAGAAGCACACCTCCGGCACCATACAAGAAAATCAGACCTATGGACAGCAGACAGACAATCATACCGCTGACTCCGAAATAGACCAGCTTCTTGCGTCCGAACCTGTCAATCGTGAAGACCGCGAGTATGGTAGTCAGCATATTCACAAGTCCCACCAGCATTGTCGAGAAAGAGGAATCTTCTGCAGCCAGTCCGGCATCTGCGAAAATGTCGGGTCCGTAATATAGTACGGCATTCACACCCATAAACTGTCCAAGTATGGCTATTGCAGAACCAGCCAGGACCGCTTTCACAATACCCTTTTCTTTCAGTACGGACCATTCCGACTTCACCTCTCCGGCTATGGATGCCGATGTGATGGCAAATTCTTCCCTCGCCCCGTCCTCATCGCATTTGAGCCTCCGGAAAACAGTCAGGGCACTTTCTGACCTGCCTTTGACCATCAGCCACCTCGGACTTTCCGGGATAAAGAAAATCACCACAAAAAACAACAGCGCGACGATGGTTTCGCTGCCCAACATTCCCCTCCACATTTCATCAGAAAAAATCCAGGCAAAGAATCCCTCGCCTACGATATTGGAAGAGGATTTGAGAATAATCCAGTTTACGAAATATGCCAGAAGCAGCCCTATGGTGATGGCAAGTTGGTAGAGAGTGACCATTGTCCCCCTGATTTTCGCAGGGGAGATCTCCGATATGTATATCGGCGACACGATGCTCACTATGCCAATCCCGATTCCCCCTATTATTCTGTAAACCACGAGGTCGCTGAACCCGCGGCACAGGCAGCATCCTATGGCGGAAACACTGAACAGGACTGCCGAAATCAGCATAGTCGGTTTCCTGCCTGCCTTGTCGCTCAGGATACCTGCTATGGAAACACCTATTATCGACCCCACGAGTGCGCAACCTACATACCACCCCTTGCTTATGTCGTCAAGTGAAAACCGGGATGCCACGTCTGATGTCGTTCCCGATATTACAGCCGTGTCATATCCGAACAATATGCCACCGAGGGCTGCCACAGCTGAAAGGAACACCACATACGAGGTTTTTGTTCTACTCTGTTTCATATCTGTTTCTACGGTTCAGGGATACCTGTCTGTCCTAATTGGCACTTTGAAAGAATGGTGTATATCTGGAAAAGTCCTCTCGGAACGTGAAAACAGCCCTTCCATTTACCTCCCTTGAGCTGAAGCAGCACCTCGCCTCTGCGGTTCAGATAACCGAACCATTCCGGATAGTCCCTGTCTTTGAAATGAGTCCACATATAGTTGTGCAGTCTCTCAAACCATTCAAGGCAGGCTTGGTTTCCAGTCAATTGATAACCCTTTATCATTGCAATGGCACTTTCTATATGCACCCACCACAGTTTCTGGTCCCATTCAAGTTCCTGTGTCGGGTATCCGTTCCGGTCCATAAAGTAGAAAATACCGCCAAATTCCCTGTCCCAGCCATACTCGATGACGTTCAGTGCTATTTCAACTGCCTTTTCTATCAATTTCAGGTCCTGACGCCTCTGTCCTATGTTCATCAGGAACCACATAGCCTCCAGATCGTGTCCGGGATTGATTTTCCTACCCTCGAAACAGTCAATCATATTGCCATCCGGAGACAAGTTCTCGAGAATGACCCCGATTTCAGGCTTATAGAACACCTCCACTATCTCATAAACGCTTTCGTCTATTGTACTTTCAATCAATTCCGGATCATTTATGATTTCTTCGACCTCCAAAGCCATATTGCAGATTATCATTGGCAGTGCGAAATCTTTCATAGGACGTGTTCCCGGAACTGTTTTGTTCCATTGCCCCTTTGGATTGGACCTCCTGTCCAAGATGCGCTGGAAGGTACGCCTGGCTGCCTCCGCAAAGATTGGGTCCCCTGTCGCCTTGGCCACCTGCGCAAAAGCCATACAGGCAAAGGTATTGGAGAAGATATTGTACGGACAGACTATGGGACGGCCATCCGCGGTAAGAGAGAAATAGAAGTCGTAATTGCCGTTATGACCGTGCTCAAGCAAGAACCTGGCTCCGGACAGAGACACCTCAAGCCACTCTTTTCTCTTTTCCAGATTATTGTATAGCATCGCGAATGTCCATACTTCCCTACCCTGAAGCCATACGAACTTGTCCGTATCGTAAACCTTGCCATCCCGGTCGAGGCAACTGAAATAGCCTCCGTGTTCTTTGTCAATAGAATGTTCCATCCAGAAAGGCAGACAGTTTTCGAGCAACTCCTTCCTGTACAGCTCAGCGTATTTTTGAAAATCAACCATATCAAAACAATTTTTTGTCAAGTGATGCGTCAAGGTTGCCCAATATGGGGGATAGCTTGACATATTTTCCGTCAGTCTTGACAGTAGCCTTCCTGTAAAAGTCCTCAACCGATGAGTCACGGTTCTGAATGAGGTCCATTTGTGCCGCTGCTGTTTCGTCGTCGCCTTTCCGCGCATAGACTATCGCAGAAAGCACCTTTTCCAAATCTGTATCAAGCAATTCGTCGTAAGGCTTTCCCACTCCGAGAGTTTCAGGCCACTGCAAGGCATCTTCAATCTTGGCAAGTGCCGTCCTGTAGTCCCCGCGGTCAATGGCGGATGCTGCAAGGTGCAGTTTGATGTCCCGCCAGAGTATGTGACTGCCGGTCTGTCCTTCGAATGGCAGTATCGTCATATTTGAGATTACTTTTTCAGCCTTGACATAGTTCTTCGTGGCTATCAACAACTTCACATAAAGTTCCCCGACGTGGAAATTGTCCTTATGGGAAGCATAGAATCGGGAAATGAAAGTCAT
>JBJEJT010000453.1:0-6493 GCA_051878255.1 Candidatus Cryptobacteroides sp.
GTCCGGAGTATTCCGGAATCGGGATGGGACGGGACGATGGCGAAAAAGGGGAGCAGACTTCCATAATATGGAAACGGACTTCTTTGGAACTCCTGGAATGGGGCTGTTTCTGGCTGTCCGAGACCCCGTCTGTCCCCTCGACGGGATGGGATGCAAAATATCCCAGGACTGCCACCTGGGGATTGTTCCGGCACATAGGGGACGGAGAGGTTTTCCTGCTGCTGAACACTCATCTTGACAATAGGGGAAGAATTGCACAGGCGCAGGGGCTGGAACTGATTCTCGAGAAACTTTCCGGAATCAATGTCTATGATTGTCCTGTCGTGATCACGGGGGATTTCAATATCCCGGAGGGAACCCCGTCTCTGGATGAGTTCGGGAAATTTATGACGGATGCCCGTACAAACGCCTGGACAACGGATAAGATCGGGTCATTCAATGCCTGGGGTGATGGCTCACGCTCTGCCATCATCGATTATATTTTCTACAGAGGCTTCAAGTGTTGCGAGAGTTTTCAAACCGTAACCTCTCCATTCGGTGGAAGAAAACTGGTCTCTGACCATTATCCCATCTGCGCACGGCTCATCTTCAATCGCTGAAAGATACCGGGCAACCCGCCCACGTCACACCCGGCTTGACCGGGTGCCCCACCGTTCACCCCTTCATAAACTCTTCGAATACCTCCCTGTGCTTTCCTCCGAAGACGATGTGGTGGTTCCCAATGGGATTCCTGAGGAAGTATCCGGAAAGGACTTCCGTATTCCTGAACTGAAGCAGAACCTGCGTGCGGCACAGGTCGCGCCCGTACCGGTTCTCAAGCAGCGTCGCTTCCTCGCAGAACATACGGCTGAGGTCCGCCGAAGTCTTGAAGACTGTAACGTCTCCCTCAGCCATCTCCCCGTGGATGGCGACGCCTATGCCCGATTCGAAATGGGTGTCGTAGGAATACCTCTCCACCATATTGAACGGAACGGTGCAGTGGGCAAGCAACATAGTCCCTGCAGTGGGGTCAATCTGCGACGGGTTTGCCTGGAATCCACTCAGACCTGTGAGCGCGTTGCCTATGACCATCGAAAGTAGTGCGGGCACGTCTCCCTCGCAGGATGACGGGATGCCCTCGGAGTTGAGAAGAGCGAGGGCGAGGCATCCTGTGTTCCCGAGAGCATCCAGCAGGTCAAAGCACCTTATCGTAAGCCCGGAGAGACCGTATCTTGCAACTGTCGATTTGAGTGCGGCATAGATGTCGATGGCACCATCCACATATTTCCTGACGGCATCCGGGACATCTTTTCTCAGGCCTGCGACAATGTCCGAGGCGGATTCCGGCAGGGGAGTGCCGAGTGGACCGGCAGCCAGGTCTATGATTTCCCTTATGTCTATGTCAATGAGTTCCATTCCAAGTTTCTCTTCCACTGCCTGCTTGTCGGGCTGGCTTGCGATGAGCCAGTCGGATGGTTTCCCGATGATGCCGAGTTTCTGCCCCCTGAGGTCTTTCCTCGCCCGTCTTGCCCTGGCGAGCAGTGCGATTCTTCCGGCAATGTACTCTGGGCTTCCGTGCAGGACCTCGCCTTTGCGTCCCTCCTGGTTGAGGAAAGACAGGATTTCGAGGGATGCCGCCAGGGAATTGCTCTTGCCGGAGGTCAGTAGCAGGATGTTGCCGTCGAGTCTGGGGAAGACTTTCCTGAACAGACCCTCCGAGCCTCCGGTCCTGACGAAAATCACGTCCAGGTCGCCCTGTCCGTAGGTGGAGAAGTCGTCCCCTCTGAAGTCGAACCCGAAACCGAGGAGCTCTTCAATGGATGATAGGAATTCGAGCGAGACCGCATCCACCGCGCTCTTGTCGTGAAGTGATGATGTCAGTGTAAACAGCGATACTTTCATAATCCAGTCTTTTGCGGCAAACATAATGAATATTCTCTTATTTTGAAAGCCTGGATTATCAGTAATGGTGTCTAAGCGTAACTGTGGAGTCCCCCAAGGAGGTAATTGACCCCGAAATAAGTGAACAGCACACTCGCAAAGGCAAGGAAGCAATAGATGTTGAAGACGGTAGGCCGCGAGAAAATCCGCAGGCTGCGGGCGTGGAGAGGCAGTGCATAGACGATTATGGTAATGATCGACCAAGTCTCCTTGGGGTCCCAGGTCCAGTAACTGCCCCAGGAAATGTTTGCCCATACAGACCCCAGGATGGTGCCGGCAACCAGCGTGAACAGCGCCGGATAAAGCAGCAGCGCACTTCTGTCGGCGCATACGAGTGCCTCGCCTCTCTTGAGCAGCCCGGTCAGGGAGTTGAGCGCCACAAGTCCGAAAAGCGTGTAGGAAACCATCATAGCCGAGACGTGCAGGCATAGCAACGGCGACGACAGCACCGGCATCAGACTGCCAATCTGCGGATTGGACTGTCCCATCGAAGACACCAGCATTGCAAATCCTCCGAGCAGTATGCCCAGCGGCAGGAAAAACGGCTTCCTCCATCCGGACACCACGGTGATTCCGAAAGACAGACAGGCAATGAGCAGCATCATCTCGAATCCGCTTGTCATCGGCAGATGCCCGGATATGCCCCATCTGAGCCCTATGAGCAGAAGCAGGTACAGAAAACATATTCCCGCATAGATTATCCATATCCGGTCTAACTTTCCGCCGAACCCGAAAATCCCCGCGAGAAAAGCAATCAAGCCCACTATGATGCTCAAGATGGCAGGCACCCGCGGCAGTCCGATTGCGTTGTAAACTCTTTCCGCAGCGACCTTGCCCTCCGACGGTATGGCTTCCGGAACCTTTTCTTTCTGCCATTTGCCGACTTTGTCCAAAGTCTCGCAAGCCTTGTCATATTCCCCCTCGATGCAGTAGGTCCTCACAAGCGTCATCACCTTGCGTATGAACAGCCATTCCTGGGGGTCCATATCCGCCGGCAGGTGTTCCGATGGCGAATACCACCGTATGGACCCGTCTTCCTCCGGCAGCGGGAACATTTTCAGTGCCAGCCCGGATGCTACGGATTCAATCAAAGCCTTTTTCCCCTTTGCGTCAGCTTCGTCCCGTTTTTTTACCGGAACATCCCCCCAGCTGTCGTACCAGAACATCCATCCTGCGAAAATCTGCTCCGTGGTGTAGCCGGGCAGGGATTTCCGTCCATAGACTTTCAAGACATAGTCCTGCATCATCGTCTGCATAGGGGCTATGCGCCCGTTATATTCCACGCTCAGCCGGCTCATCTTTTCAGCCACCTCCACCGGCACGGTCTTGGGCTGCCGTCCGACAATTCCCGGCTCAGCCCCCGACAGGTTCACTCCTGCCACCAGCATCACTGCCGCAGCCCCGAGTTTCCGTATGGCTGCCCATCGGGTCCTCTTCGAGAAAAAGAAGCCAATCATCGAAAGCACGACCAGCAGATACCCTGCGTACACCACCGCAGTCCCCCAGGGGTCGTGGGAAACCAGCAGCACCGAACCCAGCCCGTCATCATCGTAAGCCGACTGATAGAATCTGTAACCTTTCTTGCGCAGGATGTGGTTGAGCCATATTTCCGACTTTTCTCCATCCACCTCCACCGTGCTGACATAATTGCCCGGAGTGCGTGTCCCGGGATAATAATCCACCCTGAAATCCACAAGTCTCACTATGAACGGAAGAGCCTTCTGCGCCCCGTCGTCATCCGTATAGGCAGATGCACTTTCTCCCACCCTCAGATGGAGACGGCCGGAGTCCCCTGACAGCCACGTCAGAAGCGCTCCGACCAGAATCAGGAGAATCCCTGCGTGAAGACTTGCCAGCACGGGATTCCTGAACAGCAAACGAAGTTTCATAATATCAGATTGCGTTGATGAACGACACCACGGCATCCCGGTCTTCCTTGCTCAGTTCCCTGAACTTTTCCACAGTCCAGTGGGCGTCGCTGCCCTGGCAACCGTGCCACATTATCGCCTCAATCACGTTCTTGGCGCGGCGGTCGTGGAGCCTGTAACTGTGACCGGCGCAGAGTTGCGAGAGACCCCTGCCCCAAAGAGGGGTTGTGCGGCACCATCCGGTGCGTATGTCATTCACCATACAGAGACGGTGCTGAACCATATCGGTATAGGGCCAGATTACCTGTGAAGGGTATTTAGGCAATTGCTTCACTTTCCCGTCCACTACTCTCTTCCCGTTCTGGAAGAAGCCGTTGGGGTCGTATGCGTCGTCATTGGCTGCCGTGGTCCAGGACGGGCGGTGGCAGGATGAGCATCCGATCTCACGGAAGAGCTGACGTCCGCGCTGGACCTGGGGATCGTCGAGGTCACGTGCCGCAGGGACGGCAAGTCCTCGGTGCCAGATGAGGAAATCGGCGTAGTCGTTGTCGCTCATTTCCACAGGCAGGTTAGTGCTTGTCAGGTAGTTGTAGATGTCCGTCCGAACATCTCCGGTGCAGGCGACGCCCGTGAGTTCCTCGAAGTTCTCCTTAGGGAAGTAGTCGTAGAACACAGCCTGCACCTGAGGGTCATCGGCAGAGGTGGCTGCATAGAAGTCGCCCCTGAGGTTCAGGTAATGGTAACGCCTGTCGCTGCGGGTGACATTGGTGATGTTCCAGATTGCATTGGCGCCCGGACCGTCCTGGATGGCACCCCTCGTGAGGGCGTAGGTGAATTTCTTGGCCACGGAGCGCGGGTCTTCCTTGTTGAGGGCGTTGGTGTAGAGGCTGGTCCATTCCCCGTCCTTGAAAATTGCGGGATTGAGGGCTGCCCCGGCTTCTTCCTCTGCCTTGTACTGTGCCTTGAGGTCGTCATCCGAAATCGCATCCAGAAGTCCGGTTCCGTAGATTCCAATGGTGGATTCGAGTTTCACACCGTAATCGCCCTCGCCGAGTTCTACGGTCACCCCGTCGCGCACGGCAAGCACCTTGCCTCCGTAGAATGCTTCAAGAGGAATCGTGACTTCGGGATATTCAAGTTCGTAGGTCTCCCCGTCAGGAAACTTGTTGCCCCATTCGTCAATATGCCTGCCACTCCAGTCGATGACTATCATATCCTCGTCTATCGGTGCCTTGAACGGGCCCGTAGCCTTGGTCTGGGGCATACCTGCCACGGATGAGACATACTGGTCCGTGAGTTTGTCATAGACCACGAGCAGATAGCCGTTCCCGTACTCGTTAGCCTGGTATTTCGTAGTCCTTGTGCCGTAGCCGTAGCCCGGATGGCAGTCCATACAGGACGACCTCACATAAACCGGTCCCAGACCCTTGAATGGCGAGGTGTTCTGGGTGTAATTCCTTTCGAAGAAATACTCCCCGTACATAAATTCATTGCTCATCCCGGCAATCTCCACAGCCGGAGTGGGGTCCTCGTATGCCGATGCGCTGACATTCATCGTGGTCCCGAGTTCCCCTCCGGCAAGAGTCTCGATGGCGATTTCGTCGTCGGAAAGGAGTGACTGCACCGGAGGTGTCACGAGCGATTCCTTGCAGGCAGTCAAAATTGCGGCAATGCCTATGATTGCGTATATCTTTTTCATAATCAGTCTGATAAAGTTTCGGTAACACAAGTTCCGCAAGTTTTGATTGAAAGTTCACAGACTTGCGGAACCGGAATTTCTATAATAACGGGAGTCTTGTCACGGCATCCTCAAGTGCATCCACAAGTGCGGCGCAGGCAGACATTGCCGTACGGCAGGACGGGTCGGATATATTGTCCACGAATGGGGCTTTCATCTCCGAAACCTCTTTCAGGGCATTGTCTATGGCATCCACGATTTCAGCATCGAGGTCATCGTCGTACTTGCTGAAGAAAGCGTGGAAACTGAGGCTTTCATTGCGTTGCGATTCTATGCCCCCGTAGTACACGTTCTGGATGGACAGGATGTTGTCGTAAAAGTCGGCAATGGAATTCTTGCTGTATGGAGACTCGATATAGGTCACGTCTTCCCCGCTATGTGCCTTGCCGATTTTGCTGGTGCCCACTTCGTCCGCTATGTCGGCCGCAGCCTGGAGTATGCTTTGTGCAGCGTGGGTCCAGGAACGGAAAGTGGAGCCGGGCTTTCCCGCAGCGAGAAGATTCTCCCCATAGTGGAAATCCCCTCCGCCCACGGTCACGGGCAGTTCCAGTTCGTCCTCGACCAGGCTCAGCCTGTCTCCAGCCGCTTCGCCTCTCCACGCGGCATCCAATTGGGCAGTCCTGTTTCTCAGGTCTCCGCTTACCGCTATGGAATAGGCATATTCGGATTCACTGATGTCGGTATAAGCCTTGGCTTTCTTGATTCCGGACGGGTCGAAGAGAATGTATTCTATGCCGTGGAAGCCGAGCAGGTCGTTGCCAAGTTTGGAACCGGCATAGATGTCCCCGTCTTCCGCCGCAAGTTTTTCCAGGATGGCTGGTGATTTCATCAAATCATTGAATCCGTCCACGTCGAGGGGCCAGGAATCGATATGCGGGTCTATGCCGAAGTCCGATGCGGCTCCGAACAGGAATGCTTCGCTGAGTTCCCACCACTGCCTTGCCTGGAGGAAAGTCTCAGCCGCCTT
>JBJEJT010000454.1:0-1598 GCA_051878255.1 Candidatus Cryptobacteroides sp.
GGACTGCTTCATCTTCTGCTCCGACGATGAAATCACCATCAACCACCTCAACAAAATCGTGGTGAAGGCGAGACAGCTGCCGTTCACCCAGAAGACCGAGGTGCAACAGGGTGCTTTCGTGAAGGATGACAAAATCGTCATACGTTACCAGGACAGCGAGTGCGATATGTACATACGCGACCTTGCCCTCGGAGGCAGGCACAATGTCTATAACTCGATGGCGGCAGCCATTGCAGCCAAGGTGATGGACATAGACAACGGCACCATACGCTCAGCCCTTTCCTCTTTCCAGAGCATTGAACACCGTCTGGAAAAAGTCGCAAGCGTAGGCGGGGTGCTCTATGTGAACGACTCCAAAGCCACCAATGTGGATGCAGCCTGGTATGCCCTCGAATGTCAGAAACAGCCGGTGGTGTGGATAGTGGGAGGCACCGACAAGGGCAACGACTATTCCAGCCTTGTTCCGCTTGCGAGGGAGAAGGTCAGGGCTATGGTCTGTATGGGGGTGGACAACCACAAGTTCCACGAGAGTTTCGACTCGGTGGTACCCGAAATCGTGGAGGCAGGTTCAGCCCACGAGGCAGTGCAGTTGGCGAGCCGGCTTGCCAGGAAAGGCGACGTGGTGCTGCTCTCCCCGTGCTGCGCAAGTTTCGACCTGTTCAAGAACTACGAGGACAGGGGCGAACAGTTCAAGGCTGAAGTGAGAAAACTCTAAAGATGCCGGAAATGGAGAAGAAAGGATTCCTGAATGTGATAAAGGGCGACAAAGTGGTATGGATTGTCGTCCTGCTGCTCATTATGATCTCGATGATTACCATTTCCGGTTCCACATCGCTGCTTGCCATCCAGAACAAGACCACCCGTCTGGCAATAATCTACAGGCAGTCCCTGATAACCCTCCTGGGACTGGCATTGATATTCATCTGCTATTTCATCCCGAAACTCAAGCCCTTTGAGGTGGTGTCCCGCTTCGGCTTCCTGATTTCCGTCATCCTGCTCGCCGCCCTCGACTCGCGCTTCAAACTCAGCCACAACTTTATGGCGGAAGAATTCAACGGGGCGTACAGGGCAATCAGGGTCTTCGGGTTCCAGGTGCACATTTTCGAGGTTGTCAAGGTGGCAATGGTAATGTACATATCCTGGGCGTGCAAGGCACTGAAAGAGGGAAAGACAAGCACCCTCGACTTCTTCGCGTCAATCAAGTTGGGAAAGGAGGGCAAAAAACCGTTCAAGGCACTTGACAGCGACTGGGGAAGGGTGCTGTACTATGTGTTGGTGCCGGTGATGGTGGTGACTGCGCTGGTATTGCCCGGAGGGAACTCCAGCACCGTCTTCATACTCGCGATAATGATAATCACAGCTTTCGTGGGAGGCATAGACCCCGGCAAGATCGCCGCTATGACGGTGGCAGGGCTGCTGCTTCTGTGCACGCTCTTCGGCATCTACAAAATCAGCGACGGGAAATACTTCCATCGCATAGGCACCGGAATAGAGAGGGTGTCAGAGAAGCCTACCATAGACGAAGTGATTCAGATGAAGAAAGACGGTCAGGAAAGCACCAAAGAATACAAGAAGAAGATGAAGAAAATCCAGCAACC
>JBJEJT010000455.1:0-1592 GCA_051878255.1 Candidatus Cryptobacteroides sp.
TGAAGCAGGTCTCAGCACTGCCGTTGAACATAATGTCGGTGAGACTGAAACCGAGTATTGCATCAGCCTTGTCGAAAAGTTCTCTTGCCAGGGCATTGCACTCATAGTTTTCCCTGCCCATTCCCGGATATTGCGAACCCTGTCCCGGAAATCCGTATGTTTTCATAATTCCGTATTGAAAAGTTTATCGTCAATTTTACCATTGACTTTCATATTCCTGAGTTCCACCACCGTGGCGTCACCCGTTTTTTCATTCATCTCCACTTTTACCACCGCATTGCGGCTCGGCACGAAATGCAGGACTATGCTGTCCCACATCTGTTTCACATCCTTTTTCAGCGGCAGGAGTTTCACTGCCCAGAGGTCCTCACTTTCGCTGATTTCCACCTGGAAGGACTTGTCATCGTCCACGACCTTGCCCTCCAGGCAGCCTATGAGCATTCGTCCCAGCCCCTTGAACATCTTGTTGGAACTCACGTCGGAGACGGAGCCGCCGTTCAGCACCCAGGCTTTGGAATTGTCCAGGATGAATGCCGAGGGCACCGGGTTTGTGTATTCCCAACGCAGTCTGGACGGCTGGGCATAGTACATCCTGCCTTTGGAGACCATCGGCTCAGCCATCAGTTGGACGGTTCTGGTCTGCACGAAATCACATTCCATAGTCTGCATCCCGGCACCGGAACGGAGTATTGCCGCAACGATCACCTCCTGCGGGGTCTGGGCAGGCAGTGCGGTCGATGCCAAGCAGAGTGTAATCAATATCTCTGTTATTTTCAATAACTTATTCATCCTTTTCTGTTATTCTGTCTTAGATTGCCGGTCAAGCCGGCAATGACGTAAACTATCCCGTCATCCCATCCCTTTCGTATATCGTTTCCCTTCTCTCCCGTCGTTCCATCATCGTTCCCATCTCCCCCGTCATTCCCGGCTTGACCGGGAATCCAATTCCACTCTCCCGTAATCCCATCCCTTTCATACATATCGTTCCCATCTCCCCCGTCATTCCCGGCTTGACCGGGAATCTCTCAACTCCTGGCAATAAAAAGGCAGCCCAACATAATGAGCCCGACCCCAATCCACTTCCCCAGATTGACATCCTCGTGAAAGAAGATGATAGCCGCAATCATTCCGAACACATAACTCAGTGAAACCATAGGATAAGCCATACTGAACGGGAAATGCTTCAGAATATAGAACCAGAGCAGGCTCCCCGCAGCATAACACAGCCCGCAGGCAGCGAACTGCCAGTTCACGAACACCGATTTCCAGAAAGCGAGTGTCATAGAGAACGGCAGCATCCTGGCAAGGGCGAACTTCAGCAGCACCTGACCCCCGGTCAGACACAGGCTTTGCAGCACCGCCAATGGCAAAAGTGAAAATATACCTTTCATATTCAATTCTTTACATTCGTTCAAGCACAATGCTCTCTGCCCAGACCTCAGGCGGGAGTTCCTCACCTGCCCTTTTCGCAAAGGACTCGAAATACGGGGTGGATTCATCAAAGGAAACCACCAGCACATTGGCTGCCTTGCCCGTGGCAATGAGCCGGCGTGCATCCTTCAAAGCCCATTCCATAGACCGGTCTCCCTGGG
>JBJEJT010000456.1:0-1590 GCA_051878255.1 Candidatus Cryptobacteroides sp.
ATTTTACGGGCAAGAGTATGAACCTGGTTATCTATGGGGCTTCACAGGTGGAGGGGCTCAGCGGCAAGTGGAGTGATTTGAATATCAGGCTTTCAGGTGCTGCCGACCTGTCTATGGTTAAGGTTGAGGCAGGGAATGTGACTCTCAAGTGCGAGGATGCGGCAGATTTCAAAATCAGCGGCAAGGGCAAGAGTGTCAAGATCGAGGCTTCCGGAAGTGCGGACATCGATGCTGAAGATTTTGAGGCTGTGGATGTCGAGGCCAAACTCAAAGGCGCGGCAGACGTCACTGTGAATGTCAAGGGTACACTCAAGTATTCATCCACAGGCTCAGCCGATTTCGAATGGATAGGCAACCCGGAAATAATCCGGAAATAACCCAATCATAATCAGTCGTAACATCATCGACCGTCATATCCCCCCCTTTCGTCATTGCCGGTTTGACCGGAAATCCGTCACCTGATGACAAGTGACACGGGACAGTGGTCCGACCCCATTATCTCGGGCAGGATTGCCGCATCCTCCAGCCTGGAGTCGAGGTCCGACGTGGCAAGAAAATAGTCAATCCGCCACCCTATGTTCCTTGCCCTGGAATTCATCCTGTAAGACCACCAGGAATAGGCATCGCTCTTGTCCGGGTAGAAATACCTGAAAGTGTCGGTGAACCCGCTTTCCAGCAACGCCGTCATCTTTTCCCTTTCCTGAGGGGTGAACCCTGCCGATTTGGTGTTGGTCTTTGGATTCTTCAGGTCTATCTCCTTATGCGCCACGTTCAGGTCCCCGCATATTATCACAGGTTTGGGACTGCCCTGCCCCTGAGACTTCCCGCCTGCTTCAACCATATCCGCAAGCCCCTTGCAGTGCAGCCCGATGACATATTCCCGGAATGCGTCCTCCCACTCCATCCTGTAGTCCAGCCTCTTGGGCATTTCCCCCTGCACATCGGGATTCTGGGAATTGGGCGTGTAGCAACATACCAGATAGAAATCCTCATCCTCTATGGTAAGAACCCTGCCCTCCCTGTCGTGCTCATCCCGTCCGATGCCGAGATGTACAGCCAAAGGCATCCGTCTGGTATAGACTGCCACCCCTGAATAGCCCTTTTTCTCGGCATAATTCCAATAACTCGTGTAACCGGGGAATTCGAGTTCAATCTGTCCCTGCTGCAGCTTGGTTTCCTGCAGGCATACATAGTCCGCATCGAAGTCGGTAAAGATGTCGGCGAAGCCCTTGCCGCATACTGCACGCAGGCCGTTCACGTTCCAGGATATAAGTTTCGTCATAGGTAAATCTATTCAAATGACCATTCTGCACCGTCCCTGGTGTCTTTCACTGCAATGCCGATTGCCTTCAGGCTGTCCCGGATCCTGTCGCTGGTCGCCCAGTCCCTGGCAGCCTTGGCAGCCTTCCTTTCCTCGAGCACCATATCCATCAGTCCGTCAATGACTGCAAGGGATTTCCCACTCTCGGAAGCATCCTCGTCCTTGAGTCCCAACACTCCGAAAACAATGTCGTCGAAAAGTCTGAGCAAGGCGCCGAGGTCCTCTGCGCTTGTCTGCCCCGGTTTTGGCGTCTTTGTTGTGTTGATTAG
>JBJEJT010000457.1:0-6416 GCA_051878255.1 Candidatus Cryptobacteroides sp.
AATCTTCCCATTCGAGATTCCATACTTCCAGTCCAAGGGCGTGAAATTCGTGTACAAGGGGAATCCCCTCGTGGATGCGGTGGACAAGTCATTGGCTATGAGGGAGACACGTTCAGACTTTCTCAGGCGCTGCGCCCTTGCGGACAGTCCCGTGATTGCATTGCTGGCAGGTTCCCGCAAAGGGGAGATCAGCACTATGATGCCCGTTCTTATGGAACTTGCGGACAGGATTCACGGAATCCCCGAATATGGACAGTGGCAGTTCCTGGTTGCAGGGGCACCTGGCAGGGATATGGGAGACTACAGCCCGTATCTGGGAGGACGGGAGTACGTGAAAGTCCTCTTCGGGGAAACCCAGAGCATAGTCCGGAACGCCGAGGTCGCAGTGGTCAATTCCGGCACCGCATCACTGGAAACCGCCCTTTTGGGAACGCCACAGGTGGTGGGTTTCATCTTCGGGAGCCAGCTGACTTTCTCCATCGCGAGAAAGATAGTCAAAGTCAGATACATCAGCCTGGGAAACCTCATCCTCGACAAACTTGCGTTCAGGGAACTGATTCAGAAAGACTGCAATGCCGGGGAACTTCTTTCAGAAGTGCGGCGCCTGCTCGAAGACCTGCCATACAGGCAGGAGATGCTCCGGGACTATGCCGAGATCCGTGAAAGGCTCGGAAACAGCGGGGCTTCGGTCGCCGTCGCAACCGACCTGGTGGACTTCATCTCCGGACGGACGGCAGTCAGGAATCAATAAGCCCTCTCGCCGAAAATCGCAGTGCCGATGCGGACTATGTTGGAGCCCATCCCGACCGCTATGCGATAGTCCCCCGACATTCCGAAAGACATCAGGTTGAAATCGGAGGGGATGTTCGGGCAGAGCCCACGCAGCGGCTGAAGAGCAGCGTTCAAGGTCGTAAGCCTGGTAAAGTCCTCCCTGACAATGTCCTCATCGTCAGTGAACGTTGCCATCCCCATCAGTCCACGTATATGGATATGCTGCCAGGTCCTCTCCCCCGTCAGCAGGGACAGAGCCTCTTCCGGAGTGAAACCGGATTTCTCGGGCTCACGGGCGATATGACATTCAATCAGGACTTCCACCGTCTTTCCAGCCTCGGCACAGAACCTCTCGATTGCATCCAGGAGTTCGACCGAATCCACGGATTCAATCAGATGCACATAGGGGAGCACAAGTTTGATCTTGTTGCGTTGGAGATGGCCTATGAAATGCCATTCGATGTCCCCCGGAAGCATCCTTGCCTTTTCGGCAAACTCCTGCGGACGGCTTTCCCCGAAAGCCCTCTGCCCCGCATCATAAGCCTCTTTGATGGCTTCCGCGGGATGGAATTTGGAAACTGCCACCAGCTTGACTTGCGGTGGCAGTTCCATTCTTATCGTCCTGAGGTTCTCGGCAATCATCTCTTGCTGCGACGCTGGCGTTTTGCCTGCTCTTCCCTCTGTGCCCTGAGCTGAGCCTCCTGCATCTTCTGCGCCTGCTCAAGTTTCAGCTGCCACTTGGACTTCTGGACAGGCTTGCCCTTGGATTCCTCGATCTTCGCCAATATCTTTTCCGGCTTCACCACCCATTTCTTGATGACGAAAGTCTGGAGCATAGTCAGCAGGTTGGAAAGGAGGTAGTAATATGACAGACCTGAAGAGAGGTTGTTGCAGATGAAGAGCATCATTATAGGCATAAGCCAGACACTCATAAATTTCATTGCAGCCATCTGAGGGTCGCTGGACATCTGGGACGAGGTCATCTTCGAGTACAGGAACATAGAGACCGCCATCAGGAGGGCGAACAGTGAAAGGTGGTCGCCGAACAGAGGGATGTTGAACCCGAAATCCAGCACCGAGTCGTATGCACTCAGGTCGTCTGCCCAGAGGAACGATTTCTGGCGCAGCTCGATGGATGCCGGGAAGAACCGGAACATCGCCCAGAGTATAGGGAACTGGAGCAGCATAGGCAGACAGCCTCCCATTGGACTGATGCCGGCTCTCTTGTACAGGTCCATAGTCGCCTGCTGCTTCTTCATCATATCCTCCTCTTTCGGATATTTCTCATTGAGCTTGTCGATTTCCGGCTTGATTGCCGACATCTTGGCAGAGGACATATAGGACTTGAGCGTCAGAGGAGATACGACTATCTTCAGCAGGATGGTCATCAGCAGGATGATTATTCCATAGTTGCTGATGAAACGGCCGAGGAAGTCGAAGCAAGGGATTATGAAGAAACGGGAGATCCAGCCCACGAGCCATCCTCCCAACGGAATGATCTTCTCGTACTTGCGGTCGTATGCCTTGAGGGTCTTGAAGTGGTTGGGACCGAAATAGAATTCGAAAGGAATGGTGGTGTCCCCCTGGATGTCAAGTGGGGTACGCATCTTCGCGCTGCAAGCCATAAGGTTGCGGGACGGGTCCTTCTCGTCGAAATAATCCAGGGAAAGTTCGCCGGACTCGAAACCCTGGGGAGCCGTGAGTATCGCAGAGAAGAACTGCTGCTGGAAAGCCACCCACTGGAATCCTGCCTCAAGCCTCTTGGAACCGTTCTTTCCATTGCCGATTTCCTCCGGAGACTTGTCCCCGTCTATGTAGTAGTCTATCCTGGAGTACTACTTCTCATTCTTGTAACCCTTTTCGAGTCTCGGGATGTCGGCTTTCCAGCTCAGGTCCATCGAAGACACTTTCCTCGGTATGACATTGTCCATACCCACGAAAGAGAGTTCGTTCCGGACCATATAGCTGCCCATCTCCAGCATATATTTCTGCTGTATGTACCCTCCACCGTTGAACGGCAGGCGCATAACCACGGAGGTGTCGGAGATTTCTGCCACGTCGAACACGAAGTCCTTGGTGTCCACGAACTCCCCTGCATAGATATTTATATTCAACTCGCTGGCACCCTGGGGGATGAGCATCAGGGCTGTGCTGTCGTAGCGTCTGTAGTCGAAAACATCCACGGAATACGGCTGTGCGCCCTTTGTGGAAAATTCAACTCTGATTTTGTCGTTTGCAATGGCAACAATTGACGGATCTGACTTGGCTGCGACATTCAGGCAGGAGTCCTTGTAGGGTCTGAATACCGGTGCCGCCGCATCGGCTGCGGCAGGGACGGCTGTCTGGACCATCGCCGAATCCAGGACCATCCTTTCCAAAGCCTCCGCCCTGGCTATCGAATCCAGTTGCGCCTGATATTCCTGCTGCTTTGCATATTGTCTGGACTGATACCAGGTGAAACCGAACATCACCACCCCTATCAGCACAAATCCGATAATGTTGTACTTCGATTCTTTTGTCATTCCTATTCTTCGATTTTGCGTATTTTCTCGGCAAGAGCAGAGAGTTCTGCCTTGGCTGCGTCTATCTTCTTCCTCATCGCGGAAATCATCGATTCAGCACCTTTCCCGGCTGCAAAGAAACCTATGTTGTTCTCATAGGTTGCTATATCCTGCTGGAGACGGTTGAACTTGTCGATGAGAATTTCTTTCTCGGACCTGGCAGGCTTGCGGTTCTGACGCACCTCAGACAACGCCTG
Source organism: Candidatus Cryptobacteroides sp. (assembly GCA_051878255.1). Taxonomy (GTDB): domain Bacteria; phylum Bacteroidota; class Bacteroidia; order Bacteroidales; family UBA932; genus Cryptobacteroides. The sequence continues at coordinate 3,530 of JBJEJT010000457.1, forward strand.
GGCGCCGAATTTGGACTTGACAGCCTCCTTGTATTCTCCATTGACCTTGTCCTTTTCCTTGAACGGCACGAAACCGGTGTCGTTCCACCTCGTCTGGAAATCCCTGAGTGCGGCAGCATCTTCCCCGGTGCCCCTGAGCTCATATTCGGAGATTTCACGGATTATGGAACGCTTGATTTTCAGGTTCCTGTAAAAATCGTTCTCCGGTCCGGCGTTCTTGTCCCTTTCGGCAAAGAACTCGTCGCAGGCTGCACGGAAACGCTTCCACACCTCATCGGAGTTCCTGTACGGCACTGCCCCGATTTCTTTCCACTGACGCTGAAGGTCCTGGAGCTGCTGGGCGGTCTTCTTCCACTCGGTGCTTGTCTTCAAGGCTTCCGCAGCCTCGCAGAGAGCAATTTTCTTCTGAAGATTAGCCTTGAGGCTGTCCTTGTATTCAGTGTAGAATGCACGTTTCTTCACGAAGAAAGTGTCGCAGGCAGCCTTGAAGCGGTCGTATATCTTCTGGTTCGACTTCCGGCTGGCAAAGCCTATCTTCCGCCATTCCTGCTGGAGTTGCTCCACCTCGTGGGAGAGTTTGTTCCAGTCATTCGACCCGTTTGCGTCGGTGGCTGCAATCGCCTCTGCCTTTTCGCAGAGAATGGTCTTCGCTGCCAGATTTTCCTCCTGCTGAGCCTTGAGTTCCAGGTAGTGGGTCTGGTATGCACGGTTCACGACCGCAGTGGCAGCCTTGAATCGGTTCCATATATCCTCCCTGTACTCTTTGGCTACGGGACCGTATTCTTTCCACTGCTCGTGCAGTTTCTGGAGTTCGCGGAAAGCCTCCACGATGTTCTTTTCCCCGGAGAGTGCCTCGGCTTTCTCGCAAAGCTGCTGCTTCACTTCGAGATTGCGGCGGAAATCCTCGTCCCTGAGCTCGCGGTTGATTTTAACGAGATCGTAGAACTGCTCCACATAGAGGGAATATGTCTTGTTTATGTCTGTGACATCGCTTGCAGGCACCGGACCTATCTCCCTCCAGCGGTTCTGAATCTCCCTGAACTCCGGGAATGTGGCATTCACATCCTCCTGCTTCTCGATGAGAGCCTTCAAATCTTCGATGACCTGTTTCTTGAGTTCGAGATTGTGCCTGCGCTCCTGCTCCATTTTCTCGTTGTACTGCGCACGCTCCTTCTTGTATCCGGCATAGACTTCCCGGAAACCCTCTTCTATGGCGAGGAAAGGATTTTCAGCCGTCTCGACTGCCTCATCCGCCTTCAAAAGGGCTTCTTCCTTCTCTTTCTGAAGCTTCTTGTAGAAAGCGGACTTGATTGCCTCCACTCTCTTGTACAGGAGCATCCTGTCTCCGGATGCTGCCACTTCCTGGAGAGCCTGGACAAGTTCGGACAGGCTCCTGCCCTGATAATCCGGGTTCTCTTCCTCCTGTACGGTTTCAATTTCGGCTTCGGCCAAAACAGGCTCTTCAAGGTCCGTTTTTACCGGTTCTACATCTGAAGCATCCGCTTCAGGAATGATCACTTCACTCATAACTCAAATACTCAAGTAATTAACATAAAAATCGTCCGACATCCGCCGGGACGCCTGACCGTTGCTACGGTCTGTCCGGATATGCCAGGGGCACAGCCAAACATCCTGCAAATATATGAATTATTTGTTTAAGTAACCATTAAAAAATCATCTGCCTCACTTTTTAATATCTTTTTGGTCCATATTCCTTTCTTTTCAGCCATCCGGCGCATCTGAACTCCCTCTCCCGGAAGATACCAGGGGTAATCCATCCTCGAAAAATATCATCCGAATTGAAGCAACTGATTTTTTACTGTTTGCTAAAAACACTATTTTTGCACGCATTAGAATTTTGAACTATGAGAATTGACATAATCAGCGTCGTACCGGAACTTCTGGACAGCCCTCTCAGCCACTCCATAGTGGGCAGGGCACGGAAGAAAGGACTGGTGGAAATATATGTGCACAATCCGAGAAAATACGGGAAAGGACCGCATCTACAGGTGGACGACTACAACTACGGACCGGACGCAGGAATGGTGATGATGGTGGAGCCGCTGTTCAGGATGATTGAAGAACTCAAGGCAGAAAGGGACTATGATGAGATCATATATATGTCTCCGGACGGGGAGATCCTGAACCAGGGAATTGCCAACGAACTCTCGCTCAAGGGCAATATCATCCTGCTTTGCGGGCACTACAAGGGCATAGACCAGCGGGTGCGGGACCACCTCGTCACGAGGGAGATTTCGGTCGGGGACTATGTGCTCAGCGGAGGGGAGATTCCGGCGGCGATTCTGGCTGACGCCATCGTGAGGCTCATTCCGGGTGCCATCAGTGACGGGACCTCGGCTTTGAGCGACTGCTTCCAGGACGGTATGCTTTCGGCTCCGATTTACACCAGGCCCGCGGAGTTCAACGGGTGGAAAGTGCCGGACATACTGCTCTGCGGCGACCCTGTGAAAATCCGGAAATGGCAGGACGAACAGGCCCTTGAACGCACCCGTCGCCTCAGGCCGGGACTGCTTGAAGAATAAGAAATCTATGTCGGAGGCTCATTCCTGTAAAAAAATTTAATGTCATTCAGGCAAAACGATAATAGTTTTTAAGAACTGTTCATTTTTAGCAAAAAACCTGAAGAAAATTTTGTTATTAAAAAATATTGTTTAAATTTGCAATGTCTTAATCGGAATTCGCCGATTTTGATACACCATCTTCACGTTCTTTGTGAAGACAATGCTGACCACTAATAATTAAAACACTACACTACTAACCGAAACTGCCCGCAGGGATGCGGGCAGTTTTTTCGATTTGTCAGTCCGGGAAGACCCGGGGTGCCGACATCGCCGGCTTGGACGGGAATCATTCGGCGTCCATTGCC
>JBJEJT010000458.1:0-1578 GCA_051878255.1 Candidatus Cryptobacteroides sp.
ATAGAGAGTATTGTGATAGCACAGATGTGCAAGCTTTGCCTTTGGGTTGATGGTTTTAAGGGACTTGATTACCTCATTCTCGAAAATGAGAGCCTGGTCTGACGCACTCAGGTTCCTGCACTGTGGACAATGGCATACATCTCCGCCGTCATCCAGCCAGAAATAGTATTTGTCATTCGTAGGTTCATAGTTCAGACCTATCTCCCGTGCATTCAGGCGCACCTGTTCCAAAGCCCCTGCGGAAGACGGGCAACCATTGGCATCATTTGTCCGGTTGCCGTTTTCGTCCATACGGAAATACTCGGGATGTGTATCGAACAGGTCCCGGGGAAGGAGGAATGACATCATATGTTCCTCATACTCGAGAGCTATGCCTGCGTCGGCACATTTCTTCTGAAAATCCGCCCAGATCTGGGTGGTCCTCGGTGCTCCGTAGATGCTGAAAGTGTTGATTCCGTTCTCCTTCGCGATATTGACATAATCGATTACGGACGGATTGCTCACCTCTGTCCAGCCAAGTACAAGTCCCCTCATCCTGAAATAGGGACCATCGTCAGGGTCGTCCGGATTCTCCGGATTGTCCGGATCATCAGATTCTTCCTTTCCGATGTTTTCCCAGCCCTTAAGAGCAGGCTTGTCATCATTCTTGTTGCAGGAAGCACTCAAGGCCATCAGTAACACAGCGCACAGAACGCCTGAAAAATACAGTCTCACCATCTCAAGTTTCGAAAGTCTTAATTGTTTGATTCAAGTCATCGTTTCGGTCTGTAATTCAACAAACCCTGTCCGTAATCATCAACAAATGAAATGTCCTTGAAGGTTTTCACGTAGTAATCATCCACATACACGGCATAACCGGTAATATTCCTGATGCCGTAGGATGCGTATGTCTCTATATCCTGAAGGAAAACCTCCCTGTTCCAAGGCACAATCTTCTGGGGTTTCTGCCATCCGCTGTAGAGCGAGTCGTCCATCCAGTACTCAAGCACCTGGGCTGTCTCCGCAGGGAATACCGCAAGATTGGCTTCCAGCATATCGAGATAGTCTCCGTGAGTCCAGGTCTGTCCGTCTCTTATGGCACTCCTGTCCGAGAGAGGCTTGTCCCACCTGCGGAAGAAAGGAGCAAATTCGAGGAAAATATCCGGATGAGGTTTGATTACAGACGGGGCAGGAGTGGAGTTGTGATATGCCAGATGGGCAAGTTTCGCCTGTGGATCCACCTCCTTCAGAGCCTGGATGATATGATTCTCGAAAATGAGTCCCTGATCTGCCACATTGTAATTCCGGCATTTCTCACAATGGCATACGTCTCCCCCGTCAAACAACCAGGTGTAGTACTTGTGGTTGGTCGGCTTGTGTGTCCTTGCAAATTCGGGCACATTGGACATAATGACTTTCAGACCCTCTTCAGAAGAGGGACAACCGTTGCCGTCAGGCTGGCGCACCCCGTTCTCATCCATACGGAAATACTCGGGGTGGGTAGAAAACAAATCCCTCGGAAGGAGCCAGGTCATAGCGTGTTCCTCATATTCGAAATCCAGACCGGCATCGATGCATTTCTGCTTGAACTGCAGGTAT
>JBJEJT010000459.1:0-6400 GCA_051878255.1 Candidatus Cryptobacteroides sp.
TGTTCCACACCACTTTCAACATCATCAACACCCTGATAATGATATGGTTTACCCGGCAGATCGAGTCAGTCGTGAAATTCATCATAAAGGACAAGCCGGCATCCCCAGAAGACAACGAGGAAAAAATCAAGTATCTGGACTACGGTCTCATATCCACTCCGGAACTTGCGCTTGCGGAGGCGAACAAGGAAATCTGCCATTTCGGGAAAATTATGAAGAACTCCCTGTCACATCTGGACAATGCCCTGCTGTGTTCGGACAGTCCGGAGAAATACGAACCTTTCCGCAAGAAACTTGTGAAATATGAGGAGATTTCCGACAGGATAGAATACGAGATCGTGAATTTCCTCAACGACCTCAACAAAGACAGCCTCAGCGAAAAATCGAGGGCTGATGTCCGTTCACTCCTGAGGATAAGCGGGGAACTTGAATCCCTGGGAGACAGCGGGGAGGCGATAAGCCGGACCATTTCAAATATGCAGTCCTACGGACGCAAGCTTTCAGCCGAGCATATAGACAACCTCCACACTATGATAGGACTGCTTTCCAAAGCCTATGAGGATATGATAGGGAACCTGAAAGAGCGTCCGGCTGAGATTTTCAACGCCATAGAAGATGAAAAAGCCATAAACGCTTTCAGGGACAAGTGCAGGGAAAAGGAACTCGGGGAAATCGAGCGCAAGGGGGATTCCTATTTCGAGACCGTATTCTACCTTGACATCCTCGAGGAAATGGAGCAGATGGGCGATTTCCTGATCAACATATCCCAGGCGATCTGACAATCAGTCCCCATTCACGGGTGTCCTCATATCGGAGGAATAGCGTCTCCATTTCTCAATCAGCCGGGTCATATCCTCCGGCAGCGGGGAGTCGAAACGGATAGGCTTGCCGGTACGCGGGTGGATGAATCCCAAAGTCTTGGCGTGCAGGGCCTGACGCGGCATAATCTCGAAACAGTTGCGTATGAAAGAGGCGTATTTGGCGTAGATGGTTCCCTTGCGTATCTCAGCCCCGTCGTACCTGTCGTCATTGAACAGCGGATGTCCGATATGGTTCATATGGACCCTTATCTGATGGGTACGCCCGGTCTCGAGCACGCACTCGACCACGGTCACGAAACCGAAACGCTCCAGAACCCTATAATGCGTGATTGCAGTCTTGCCCGCACTTCCGTCAGGAAACACCTTGAACCTCAGCCTGTCCGCAGGGTCGCGACCGATGTTGCCCTCTATGGTGCCCTCGTCGGCGGCTATGTTGCCCCAAACCACAGCCACGTATTTCCTCTCGATGGAATGGACGAAGAACTGTTTTGCAAGGTCCAGCTGAGCCTCGTCATTCTTCGCCACCACCAGCAACCCCGACGTGTCCTTGTCTATGCGATGCACCAGCACGCCCATCCTTTCATCCTGGGCATCAGGTCCCTGCGATATTCCGAGATGGAAAGCAAGCGCGTTCACGAGAGTGCCGTTGAAATGCCCGTGCCCCGGATGGACCACCATCCCGGCAGGCTTGTTCACTACCAGCAGGTCCTCATCCTCATAGACTATGTCCAATGGAATATCTTCCGGCAGAATCTCCAGCCCCCTGCGCTGGTAGGGCATCACGAAACGGATGACGTCTCCCGGGCGCACCACGCAGTTGGCTTTTGCCACCTTGTCGTTTACCCTCACATATTCTTTCTTGATTGCCAGCTGGATGCGGTGGCGGGAGGTGTATTCCATATGGGAAGCCAGATACTTGTCCACCCTCACAGGGGTCTGCCCCACCGACACGTCGAAACGGTAATGCTCGAACATCCCGTCCTGCCCCGCATCCGCATCCTCCATTTCCTCTTCCGAGACCTGGTCTGCATCCTCCCAGTCACAGTATCTGTCGTCGTTCAGGCTCATAGGGCAAGTTCAACCGGTTTCTTCGCGATGTCGGCAGTCAGATAGAGTTTCACCTCCTCTCCCATCAGGCAGGGCAGTTCGGACGGCTCCGGAACCATTCTCCATACAAATGCCGAGATGGTGTCCTCGACTGTCTTGACATCCTTTTCGTATATTACCCGGGAAATGTTCAGGGAGTTCTCGTGTACGGCGTCGATTGCGCTGTTGAGTTTGAGTCCCCTCACGTCAGGTATGCTGGTGGTGTTGTCATCCGGATTGAGTCCGAGCACCAGGTCGATAACCGACTCGCTTTCTATTTCCACCCCGTGTTCGATCTCGTGGTTGCCGCTGAGTTGCTTGAGCACATTGTTGGTGGCTATGTCATTGACATAAATCAGCCTGCCCAGCACAAGTCCCCTCGTGCCCAATTCCGCCTTTGCCTGACGCATAGAATAGCCGACAAGATTCGGCATAGTCACTTTCTTCGGGACCACGGCATTGATGGTAAGGGAGATGCGTCTTCCTTTCTTGACCTTTGACCCCGGCACAGGGTCCTGTTTGAACACATAGCCCCTCTTGAGCCTGCGTACATAGACCGAATCCACGACCTCGGTTCTCAGACCTGCCTGGGCTGCATCAAACTCAGCGCTGCGCAGAGGGATGGAGGTAAGGTCCGGAACCGTGAGTTCCTGATTGTGCCTGGTTACGAAATGCAGGGTCAATGCTGCCGCCCCCACCAGGATGGCAGCCACAACCGCTGCCAACAGAATGTTCTTGACTATCCAATTCCCGAAAAACTTGTTTGCCATAACTCAGCGATTACGGAGGTTCTCTAAAACAACTTGGCACCCTGGAACAGCACCCGGAACAGTCCCTCTCCCAAAAGGGCGATGCCCAGCACTGCCACTATTGCTCCCATAACCCTTGAAATCCATATCAAAGTCCTGATTTTGACATATTTGCGGAAGTGGCTCACGAACCAGCTGAAAAAGAACCAATAGAAGATGGTGCCGGATGCCACGGCTACGATGATGGGAGCCGCGGTCCAGTCCTGCTGGGCGGTGGTGTCGATGCCGAAGACCGTGAAAAGGGTAAAGAGCACGAGTATGCCTCCCGGATTCGCAAGTCCCATAAGCAGGGACTTGAGGAAATCGTGGATGGTAACCCGGTTGTTCCTGGTCTTGAGTTTGGAGATTTTCTCATTGCCGCGGGTGCTCAGCCTCGCCTCCCTCTCTACCGGGTTGGTAAAAGCCATCGTGACACCGATTATTGTGACCACAAGTCCTCCTACCACGAGTATGAGTTCCCTGTGCCTGTCCATAAAAAGCTGGGCGTAGGCGAGGGCGAAGATGGATATGGCTGCAAAAATTGTGTCCACTATGGTCGCACCCATACCTGTCACGAAGCCTGCCTTGTGACCCTTGCTGAGGCTCTGCTGGATCACGAATATGGCAATCGGTCCTATCGGTACCGAAGAGCATATTCCAATCAGGAAGCCTTTGATTATGTTCAGAAGTTGTACGTCAAACTGCATTTACCTTTGAATGCTCAATGGGGTTTAGCCTGCAAATATAGTTATTTTTCTTATATTTGTGCCTTTCCGGACAGCATACTGACAGATAGGAATCCGGAAATCCCCGACGATGAAGAAAGAAAGAATACTTATATGGTTTCTCGCAGTCCTTTCCGGGCTGCTTCTGTCCCTGCCCTACCTCGTGCCACACTGCGGCTTCATTGCGCTTTTCTCATTCATCCCCTTGCTCTGCGCAGACAGGATTGCCACCCTGGGCGGTTACCGCAGGCTCTGGATGCCGGTATTCACCGCTTTCCTGGTATGGAACGGGCTTACCACTTTCTGGGTGTGCAACGCCACCGTCGGAGGGGGCATTGCAGCCGTAGTGCTGAACTCCCTGCAGATGCTCGCAATCTGGGGACTGTACCGGCTTTCCCGCAGGACATTCAGCGGAAGCCTCCCCTACATTTTCTTCGCTGCCGCCTGGATAGCCTGGGAGAAGGCATATTTCGCGGTGGACATTTCCTGGCCGTGGCTCACCCTGGGCAACGCCTTTGCCAGAAGCCTGTATATGGTCCAGTGGTACGACACTCTCGGCAGCCTCGGAGGGTCGCTTTGGGTATGGGCTTCCAACCTCCTGATATTCGGGATGATGACTGCTCTTTCGGACGGACGGTGGGCAGGGTTCGGACCCCACGGCTTCAACCGTAAGGCACGTCTGGCGTATCTGCTGGGGCTTGCCTTTGTGCTGGCAGCACCCCTCGTCTGGTCCCTGTGCAAATGGTTCCGGGAAGAAACGCTGCCTGAGGAAAGAATCGACGTGCTCGTGGCACAGCCCAACATAGACCCTTACCACAAATTCGTGCAGATGAGCCGTCGGGAACAGGATGCACTGCTTGAGTCCCAACTCATCCCGGCATTGGAGGAATACAGGGCGGAGCTTGCTGCCGACAGCCTGTGGAGAGGCAGGGAAAGCATTCCCGGAATGTTGATTCTCTCTCCTGAGACATTCACTTCCTATGTGTTCACGAACAGCCCCGAAGAAAGCGTAACCCTGAACAGGTTCAAGGAATTGCTGGAAGACTGTCCCGGAGTGAATATGATAGTGGGGGCATCCTCCTACACCATAATCGAATCCGTTTCGAGACCGAGCCACACGGCACGCAGTTACGGGGAGGGACGCTGGATTGAGTCCCACAATTCTGCGATTATGATTGACGGCAGCGGGCGCAACCAGTTCTTCCACAAGAACAAACTTGTGGTGGCAGTGGAGATGCTGCCCTATCCGGCAGTGTTCGACCCCATCGACAGGGCTTTGGGAGGAGTGATGGGACGCTGCATAGGACAAGGCGCGGCAAGCAATCTGGACTATGTCGCCGGGGACGGGACTGCGGCAGTGCCCATCGGATGCGCAATCTGCTATGAGTCAGTCTATGGGGACTATTGCAGGGAGTACATTCTGAAAGGTGCGAGGGCTTTGGCTATCATCACCAATGATGCCTGGTGGGGCGACACCCCGGGCTACCGTCAGCACCTGAGTTATGCTTCGCTGAGGGCGATAGAGACCCGCAGATGGATTGCCCGCTGCGGAAACACCGGGATTTCGGGACTCATAGACGACAAGGGAAGAATAGTGGAGAAGGGAAAGTGGTGGGAAAAGACCACCTTGCGCTTTGCATTGCCTCTGCAAGACGGAATCACTCCTTTCGTGAAATACGGGGACGTGGTCGGCAGAATCTGCACCTGGGTGTTCCTGCTGTTGCTGGCTGCGCTGACGGTAAAACTGCTTACCGGAGAAAGGGGAAAGGCTGCCGGAGGAAAGAAAGTCAGAAAAGCGTAGGCTGGCAATCGTCCAGGACGGAAACTATTCTCATCAGGACAGACTCGCGGAAAAGGGCGGAACGGGATTTAACCTTGAATTTGTCGGTGTAGAGCCTCACTGCAGCCCATTCTTCGTCATTGAGATAGATGACCTGACGGTGCCTGCGCTGTTTCCTGTCCTTTTCAATCCGGCGGAGGGAGACCTGGGCTGAGTTGCCATTGGACGGAGAGGATTTGGCAATAGAAGCGGACTTTGCCGATTTACGGGTCTTTCCTTTTTTTGCAGTTTTTTTAGCCATAGTCCGGGATATCTGAATTGATGCCCAAATATAGGCATTTTCACACAAATTGGCTATATTTGTGGCGGGATTTGCATTTCAAGACCTATGAGACGCAGAACCTTTGCGGTTTTGCGCCTCGTTTCGATTTGGAAGCTTTAATTTGTTAAACTTTTTAACAACAGATGTTTATGAAGAAGTTCATTGTTACCTGTGCTGCAATTCTTCTTGCAGTAGTCGCAGTAAATGCCCAGCCCCGCGCAATCGGAGGCAGGATTGCCTATGGAGTCGGTTTCTCCTACCAGCACTCCGTAGGACTTGACAATATGATTTCCCTTGACGTCGATTTTCCGGGATATAGCGGAGGCATCGGCGCCACAGCCACTTACGACTGGGTATTCCCTATTACTGCCTGGACGCAGAAAGGAGAGTGGAACTGGTATGCCGGCGTGGGTGCAGGCTTCGGATTCGGATGGCCGAACATTCACAATGAAACCTACGGTGCCATAAAAACCCACACCAATGTCGGGTCATTCAATATCGGAGTGGCAGGACGAATCGGAGTGGAATACGACTTCTGGTTCCCTCTGCAGCTTTCGATAGACTGGAGGCCTGTCATCGGACCTGCCATTGTCTGGAACAACGTCACCAGGACCGGAGATTTGTCCGGGACCAGTCTTCAGGAAAAAGAGAGAGACACTTATGTCGGATTCGACACCGGGGCACTTTATGCCAGCGCAATCTGCATTGGAGTGCGTTACAAGTTCTAAGGTTTGCGTCAAATTGGTTAAAGGCTGGCCGTTCGACGACGGTCAGCCTTTTTTGTATCCGAAAGACACCAGGTCAAGCCGGGTGTCTGCAAGACCGGCTCAACGAAAAAAGTAGGTTGATAAAATAAGTCTAGTTACCTTTGTGGTATG
>JBJEJT010000460.1:0-6388 GCA_051878255.1 Candidatus Cryptobacteroides sp.
TACTCGTCGGGTCCGCAGCCTTGGCGGACCGGATTAAGCTAGTGTGCTTTGCAGACTACGCAGCGAGTGCATAAGAGTTGTTGCCAACTAATTGTTTGGAATCTGAGATTTACGGGCTAGGTCCCCACGCCCGACGTGCTTACCGTCCAATGTCTGATGCTGTCAAAACCAAAACATCCCCATTGGGGATGCAAAGGTATGAATAAAAAATGAAATTCAAAATTTTCGTTCTAACGATGAGGAATCTGCCTTCTGACGCCAAAAGGCTTGCCTGACAGCTTTCTCGCGTTGGAACGGCTCCTATTCATAAGACTCATTGTCGTTTCAGACATATCGATGAGTTCGAGTTGTTCAGTGGTAATCTGTGCCACCACTTCACGTTCATATTCATCAAGGCAGTCCACATCCAATGAGTAAACACCATTCTCGACTGAAGTAATTTCCACAGTGCCATCATATATAATGGCATAATCACTGCCCACGAAGAGCCAGGAAGCATAACAATAACCGTCATCTTCAAAGCCAGGAACCATCCTGTTGGCTACATATTGACTGCCATCGTCAATATCTTCCAAGAATCTATATGTTCCTACTGGGATCTCAGTCAGGGCATCGGAACTTGTCAAAAAGTCAAGTTGGATAAGGTCCGCAGTCTGGAAATTTTCTTCTGTCAATGGTTCATAACTCAGATACATTGTGAATTCATTGTAATCCCCATCCACATCCCAGCCATCCTTGCCATAATACTCGACAAAACCGTATATATAATCGGACAAAGGGACTGTAACATCCACTGCAGCAAGGCTTCCGGAGAACGAAAATGAATATTCGGTCCCATCATCCCCTGAAACATCGGCTTTGATCTTGCAGGTGTTTCCCGAGTAGGAAACCGAAAGACTGCCCTCTTCAATCAGGACACACTTGACATCATCCTTTCCAAGCATTAGGATATAAGAAGGCTGTGCTTCATCATCATTGATATACCCGGGATAGAATGTCATATGTTCCTCTCCCTCGGAATATGTCCCGGAAGGAATGGTTGGCGTATCTGTATGATTCAATGTAAGGTCGAATACAACTACCGTCCCCTCACCTTCATAGGTGTCATCATATATCTGGATGCCATCAGAAACAAGTGTCAGGATATATCCATCATAATTGCCATTATCCAACTGCGTCGTATATCGGAAGAAATCGGCATAAGACATAGCGACAGACTCGTCATCTCCGGTAATCGGAATCTCCGGATCTTCATCCTTCGGAAAAACCTTAGTGCAGGATAAGACCGACACGACTGCCATCATCGATGCAGCAACAATAAAACCCTTATTCATATTCTCACTATTTTGTCGTTACACTTGGCGCAGCAGCCTTTGCAGACTGCATCTTGCAAGTACCGTCAAAAGATGCTCCTAACTCGACAGAAAGTTTCGAAATGCTGAGGTCACCCTTGACAACGCAGGAAGACTTCAGGGAAAGTATTCCCTTGACATTGATGCTACCCTCGACCTTTCCGAAAATATCGGCATCTCCACAGACGATTTCGCCTTTGACATTGGCACCCTCGCCCACCACGACCCTGCTGGTGGAATTGATTTTCCCGTCGAAAGTGCCGTCAATCCGGATATCGGACTTCGATTCTATTTCTCCCTTGAAGACAGTGCCTGTGGCAATTCTGCTGACTTCATTTATGCTGCCCGTAGGCTGTTGTTCTTTATATCCCATATTATCAAATGTTTATGCTTGCTTTCCGTGGCAATTCTTATATTTCTTACCTGAGCCGCAAGGACAAGGGTCGTTGCGCCCCACCGTTTTTTCAACTCTTACCGGCGCCTTAACCTTCGGTTCTCCGGAGTTTGTCACGAGGTCAGTCCTGCTTGTAGTCATACGGCTCATATCCGGTCTGCGGACTTCGGCTGCCTGACGGGGAGCCTCTTCACGCAAGGCTATTCCCGCACGGAGCAGGAAAGACAGGGCGTCTATATTCAGAGACTCCAGCATCGAACTGAAGAGATTGAAACTCTCGAACTTATAGATAAGAAGCGGATCCTTCTGCTCATAAGAAGCATTCTGGACGGACTGTTTCAGGTCATCCATTTCTCTCAGATGCTCTTTCCAGTGACGGTCTATCTCGAAAAGCACAATGGTCTTCGAGAGAGCCTTGCCGATTTCCTTGCCGCCATTCTCGTAGGCTTTCTGGAGATTTACCGAAAGATTGAGCATCCGGCGTCCGTCGGTAATCGGAATGGCAATGTTCACATAGCGGTTACCCTGGGTCTCATACACCTGCCTGATTACAGGGAACGCACGCTGGCTTATGCTTTCAAGCCTGCGGGCATAGGTGGACTTCATATTCTCGAAGAGAGCGTCGGCGAGTTTCTCGGAGTTTGCCTTGTTGAAGAACTCCTCGTCGAAATCCACGTCCATAGAAAGACGGCCCATCACATACTCGACAAACTCTTCGTAAACCATCTCGGAAGCCTGTTCAGCAAGAATCTGGGCAGTGTCCTGCATCATATTGTAGATGTCAATCTCTATCCTTTCTCCCGAAAGCGCATTGCGCCTCTTGCTGTAGATGACCTCCCTCTGCGAATTCATCACGTCATCATATTCGAGGGTTCTCTTTCGCACGCCGAAATGATTCTCCTCCACTTTCTTCTGGGCTTTCTCGATGGCATTGGAAAGCATAGGCGCCTCGAGAGCCTCATTGTCCTGCATACCGAGACTGTCCACCACTTTCGCAATCCTCTCCGAACCGAAGAGACGCATCAGATTGTCTTCCAACGATATGTAGAAGATGGAAGAGCCCGGGTCCCCCTGACGTCCCGAACGACCGCGCAACTGACGGTCCACCCTGCGGCTGTCGTGACGCTCCGTGCCTATGATTGCAAGTCCGCCGGCAGCCTTGACCTCAGGAGAAAGCTTGATGTCCGTACCACGACCAGCCATATTGGTGGCAATGGTTACCGTGCTGGACTGTCCCGCCTGAGCCACAATCTCGGCTTCACGGGCGTGCTGTTTGGCATTCAGCACCTGTGCCTTGATCCCCCTGCGGAGGAACATCCTCGCCAGCAACTCGGAAGTGTCCACGTCGGTGGTACCCACGAGCACAGGTCTGCCGGCATTCTTGAGTTCCACCACCTTTTCTATCACGGCATCGTATTTCGCTTTCTTGGTCTTGTAAATCAAATCGTTGTGGTCGATGCGGGCAATAGGCTTGTTGGTCGGGATCACCACAACATCCAATTTGTAGATGCTCCAGAACTCGCCTGCCTCGGTCTCTGCGGTACCGGTCATACCGGCAAGCTTGTGGTACATCCTGAAGTAGTTCTGGAGGGTAATGGTCGCGAAAGTCTGGGTCGCAGCCTCGACTTTCACGTTCTCTTTTGCCTCGACTGCCTGGTGCAGACCGTCACTCCAGCGTCTTCCCTCCATAATACGTCCGGTCTGTTCATCCACGATTTTGATTTTGCCGTCCTCGGATATGATATAGTCCACGTTGATGTCGAACATCGTATATGCCTTGAGCAACTGGTTCACAGTATGGACCCTCTCGCTCTTGAGGGCAAAGTCGGACATCAGTTCATCTTTCTTCCGCCTTTTCTCGACAGGGTCGGAGGTGGTCTTCTCGATTTCGGCTATTGCAGAACCCACATCCGGAAGTACAAAGAAATTGTCGTCATTGACGGCAGCCGCAAGCACGTCGCGACCCTTGTCCGTCATATCCACGGTACGCTGCTTTTCGCTGATTACGAAATACAGCGGGTCGGTGATATACGGCATCTCGCGCTCGTTGTCCTGGATGTAATAGTTCTCCACTTTCTGGAGCAGCTGCTTCATCCCCGGCTCGCTGAGGAACTTGATGAGAGGACGGTATTTCGGATAGCCTTTGAAGGCACGGAAAAGCAGGACACCACCTTCTTTTTCATTGCCCTCCGCTATGAGTTTCTTGGCTTCGTTCAGGATTGTGTTCACGAGTGCCTTCTGCTTGTTGTAGAGAGTCTCCACATAAGGCTTGTACTGTGCGAACTGCTGGTCGTCTCCCCTTTCCACCGGACCGGAGATGATAAGCGGAGTCCTGGCGTCGTCTATGAGCACGGAGTCCACCTCATCGACTATGGCATAGTGGTGCTTGCGCTGCACGAGGTCCTGCTGGCTGAATGCCATATTGTCGCGCAGATAGTCGAAACCGAATTCATTGTTGGTTCCGAAAGTGATGTCACAGGCGTATGCACGGCGGCGGGCATCGGAGTTCGGCTGATGCTTGTCTATGCAATCGACGCTCAGGCCGTGGAACTGATAGAGGGGACCCATCCACTCGGAGTCTCGCTTGGAGAGGTAGTCATTGACAGTAACCACGTGCACGCCTTTCCCGGCAAGGGCATTCAGGAACACCGGCAAAGTAGCCACGAGAGTCTTGCCTTCACCCGTAGCCATCTCGGCTATCTTACCTTGATGCAAGACGATACCTCCGATGAGCTGCACGTCATAATGGACCATATCCCAGGTGATTCTGTTTCCGCCAGCCATCCAGCTGTTGTGCCATACAGCCTTGTCCGGACCGCCGTTCCCGCCTTGACGGATTTCCACGAAATCGCATCTTGTGCTGAGTTCGCGGTCGAAGTCTGTCGCATCCACCACGATTTCCGCGTTCTGCGCAAACCTGCGGGCTGTGGATTTCACGATTGCGAATGCCTCAGGAAGAATCTCGTTCAGGGCTGCCTCGATGTCCTCGTCGATTTTCTTGGAGAGCTTGTCCGATTCGGTTGCAAGTTTCTCTTTCTGGTCTATGTCTATGTCGCCCTCGAGCGCGAGCTTGATTTCGGCAATGCGTTTTTCGTCAGAGGCAATTCTTTCTGCGACGAAAGCCTTGAGTTCCATTGTCTTGGCTCTAAGCTCATCGTCAGAAAGGGCATCTATTCCGGCATAGGCTGCGATTACCTTGTCGAGGATGGGCTTGATTGCCTTCATATCCCTGTCAGCCTTGGTTCCGAAAAGTTTCTTGAAAATTTCTGCTAATCCCATATTTTCGTAAATCTAAATTCAAGTTTCAAATCATCTGTCCTGGACCGCATTCCGTAAACGGGGAAAAGGGTCCGGATGCATACGATACCGCGCAAACGGCATAAATCGGGCAAATTTAATCATTTGCTCCTGTATTTCAAAATAATATTGTTACGGATAGATACCCGGTCGGGGCCGGGTATGACGACAATCGAATAGGGGACGATATGACGCAAATCGAATCTGGGGCCGGGTATGACGATGATCGAGCAGGGAACGATAGGGCTCAAATCGAATCTGGGGCAGGGTACGGCGGGAATCAGACAATCATTGTTCGGGCACATATCCGGGGTCCGCCGGCAGAACCGCCCCTGCCGCGACAGCCCCGGCTCCGGCAGCGACAGCCATTGCGTCGCAACGCTCGTTCTCAGGATGCCCTGCGTGCCCCTTCACCCAATGGAAAGACACATCCAGCCCCTGCACAAGCGCATCGAGACGCATCCACAGGTCCGGATTCTTCACTTTCGCAAAGCCGTTACTGCGCCATTTGAGTATCCATTTTTCATTGTATGCCTTGACGACATAGGAAGAGTCGCTGACCACGTGTACCACTGCCGGCCTCCATCGTATGCACTCAAGCCCCCGTATCACAGCCATAAGTTCCATCCTGTTGTTGGTGGTGAGGGAATACCCTCCGCTGAGTTCCTTGCGGTAACTTCCGCAACACAGCACGACACCCCAGCCACCGGGCCCGGGGTTGCCGCTGGATGCTCCGTCTGTGTAGAGGTATATGGGGGGATGTGATGCAGGCATCACTATTCTATGATTTTGCCTCCACGGGGCTTGATTTCGGTGTCAGGAAGTTTCATATCGAGTTTTCCTGCCTCGAGGGCATCGTTCCTGCGCCTTGCATTGTACACGTCCATAGCGGTAAATATGGAGGACATCATCGAGCGTGGGTCTGCCTCGTCCCTCCCTGCCATCTCGTAGGCTGTGCCGTGGTCCGGGGAAGTCCTCACTATCGGCAGCCCGGCAGTGAAGTTCACACCCTCGGAGAAAGCCAGCGCCTTGAATGGAATGAGCCCCTGGTCGTGATACATAGCCAGCACTGCATCGAACTTGGCGTAATTCCCAAGTCCGAAGAATCCGTCCGGAGAATATGGTCCGAAAGCCATAATACCCTCTGAAACAGCCTCCTGCACAGCCGGAAGAATGATATTCTTCTCCTCCTCACCGAGCAGTCCTCCGTCTCCGCAATGCGGATTGAGCCCGAGCACAGCGATTTTCGGAGCAGCGATCCCGAAATCCCTGACCATAGATGCGTTCAGAAGCTTCAACTTGCTGACTATCTTATCCTTGGATATGGCGGTCGGGACCTCTTTCA
>JBJEJT010000461.1:0-1570 GCA_051878255.1 Candidatus Cryptobacteroides sp.
ATTTTCCATTCTCGCGATGTTTGTTTTTCCTATACTTTTTCAGTGCCCTCGTCGGAGCCGGCAATGACGGGAGAGAGGGCAATGACGGAGAAGAGGGTGGTGACGGGGAAAGGGCAATGCTGGGAATAGGCAGCGGATAGCCTTACATAAGGGGGAATGGGGATTGCCGGTCGGAGCCGGCGATGACGGAGAAGAGGGCGGTGACGGGGAAAGGGCAATGCTGGGAAAGGGCAGCGGATAGCCTTACATAAGGGGTAATGGGGATTGCCGGTCGGAGCCGGCAATGACGGAGAGAGGGCGATGACGGGGAAGAGGGCGGTGACGGGGAAAGGGGAATGCTGGGAAAGGGTAGCGGATAGCCTTACATAATGGGGTAATGGGGATTGCCGGTCGGAGCCGGCAATGACGGAGAGAGGGCAATGACGGGGAAAGGGGAATGCTGGGAAAGGGCAGCGGATAGCCTTATATAAGGGGTAATGGGGGATTGCCGGTCGGAGCCGGCAATGACGGGAGAGAGGGCAATGACTGTATGGCGGCAGTGGCGGGCGATGATGAGAATTACATCAACAGGGAGGACGGGTCTTCCCCGTGGGCGAGGGCGTTGCGGATTTGTGTGGATGAGACATCTACGAGGGGCATATCCATAAGGCGGATGCGGTAGGCGGGGTTTTCTTCCTGCAGGGACGCTGCCAGGGCAGGGAGGTCGTAGCCTTTGCGGGGAAAGACGCAGATGCCGTGGTCCAGGAGAATGCGGGAATAGTCTTTCCAACGGCGGAAATCCGAGAGTTGGTCGCCTCCTATGACCAACCATAGGGTGGAATCGGGAATTTCGGATTTCAGGGTGTCGAGGGTCCTGATTGTGTAGTTCGGTTCCCCTATGCGGAATTCTATGTCGGATACCGTCACTTTTCCGTTCAGTTCGGGGTGTCTCGACACTGCCTGCCGGGCGGCTTCCAGCCTTTGCAGGGCGTCTGCCGGGGTGGCTGTGGGTTTCAGCGGGTTACGTGGGGAGACTATCAGCTGGATTGAGTTGAAATCGTCCAGCAGACGGGTCAGGATTGCCAGGTGCCCTTTGTGGAGGGGATTGAATGAGCCTGGGTATATTGCTGTCTGTGTCACGGTTTGGGATTGCCGGTCGGAGCCGGCAATGACGTAGGAGTTGATAATCAGTCCCTCAGGCTAAAAAATCGCCCACCATACGCTCGGCATCGGCAAGTGCCGTTGCCAAATCGTCGTTGATCAGTATGCGGTCGAATTTGTCCGCCCAGGTCATTTCCTCGGCAGCCTTTGCCACACGCCTCTCGATAGCCTCCGGGGAATCCGTGCCCCGTCCGGTAAGCCTTTGCCGGAGCACTTGGACTGACGGGGCTTGGATGAAAATGGACAGAGCCTTGTCCCCGAAGTATTTCTTGAGACTTACCCCTCCTTTCACATCCACGTCGAATATGATGGCATTGCCCTTGTTCCAGATTCTCTCCACCTCGCTTTTCAATGTGCCGTAGAAAGAACCCTCATAGACTTCCTCATATTCCACGAATTCGCCTGCCGCAATCCTGTTGCGGAACTCGTC
>JBJEJT010000462.1:0-6351 GCA_051878255.1 Candidatus Cryptobacteroides sp.
GTATCTTTTTGGCCCAGAACTATTTCAGAAATGTCAAGCTTGATTTTGGATTCATACTCCCCATCTGCGAAAGTCGCAGAAGTAGAAGGACATTTGATTTTTCCTTTAAGAGGGTCTGCCGTAAAATTGACAGTCAAGTCCCCGACATTTGTCTGTCTCCGGATTGGAACATAGTACTCTGTTGCATCTATGGCGACCTCATTGTCGTTCAGAACGGACTGGGGAAACGATGCAACGCCGTCTTCACCTTTGTAGATCGCTCCTATATTGTCAGTGTTGCAGGCGGCCAATGCCAAAGCTGACACTGAAAGAAACAAGTATTTGATTTTATTCATAATCTTTTCTCTGATTCGTGATACTATTCTGCCTTGTTAAGTGCTGGATCGTCACCTTCTGTCGCCGTTGCAGTACTTCCTATAGGATTCTGGACCATAAGAGGGTTTGCATCAAGCTCTGCCTGAGGTATGGTCATAACCCAGTCGAAAGACTCCGGATCCGATGTCTTGAGAGAACCCAGGCGGGCACTTTCCTGATACCCCATTTCCTCTGTACGGACGAATCCCTGACGCAGACGCTTGATATCGAACATTCTTCCTGCCTCTCCCCAAAGCTCAATTCGTCTCTGGAGTATGATTTCCTCAAGGAGAGAGCCTGTCTCATCAGTAGTGAGTGCACCAAGTTCCTTCCCACTCTTTCCGGAACAGTCATATCCAGGCTGCCTGTAAGACATAAACTGATTCAGGATGGTCTGTGCACTTGCATCATCGCCAAGGCGACATTTTGCTTCAGCACAGATAAGATACATTTCAGGAAGTCTCATAAAGATATGGTCGGCACCGCTTTTCATATTCTTAGGATCCTTGAATTTGAACTTGTACTGCATATAGCCCTTCACTATATCGTGATCTTCAGGCATATCTTCTTCCACCCACCATTTTTTACGCACGTCATCATTGGCTATCCGGGAATACAGCCATTTACTGCAGAGTTTCCGGCAATCATCCCCATAAGATCCGGCATCCGGGTCCATATGGGCAAGGAACTGAGGATTGGTAGTACCCTGGTCTGTGATAATCTCAGCACCCCAAAGGACATCGACACCATTGATTGCATCATTGTAACCAGTCATAACATTATCTGTGAGAGTCTTCGATGTTGTCGATATGGCAGCCTCCGCCGCTGTATATGCCGCATCGAAATCATTCATAGTCAATGCAATCCTTGCCTTGATACCATTTGCTACAGTATAGTCGATGTGGGAACAGTGCTTTTGTTTCTTGCCTTTGAGAAGTGTTATCGCCTTGTCGATATCTTCCATAGCCTGACCATACACCTTTTCATTGGTCTCCCTTGCCTTTCCCTTAGTTGAGGAAGTGGTCGGTTCGAGATAAATCGGCACACAAAGACGATCCTCGTGTCCGTCATAACTTCTCGCAAAATTGATTGCAAGATTGTAATAGGCATTTCCCCTCAAGGCGTAAGCATTGCCGACAATGTAATCCACATCACTTTTGTCCCCGCCCATAGTCCCGGCGGCAGCTATGATGTAGTTTGCCTGGCTTATGATCGTATAGTTGTAGTTCCATATATCATAAGGCCTCCAACTGTCTCTGGTGAAAGCTTCTTTTTCTTTGTAGATATAATCATACCAGAACCATCCGTTTCCTGGAGAAGAGAATAACATATCATCCCCCATTGCATCTGCCATAAGGGCATAGCCCTGCGGACCGAATGCCTCGTGCGTAGTGGAGCCGGTACTTGCCGACCACTGCCAGAAAAAGCGGTATATACCATTGAGAGCCTGATAACCTCCTTCCGTGGTTTGGAGCATAGTATCTCCTGAAACAGCTGTCGTAGGCGAGGTGTCAAGCATCTTGCTGCAACTTGCTGATGCAGCGAGAGCGACCCCGATAGACAATATTGAAATTGTTTTGATTATTCTGTTCATATTCTACTCTCCCATATTAAAAGTTAAAGTCAACTCCGAGTGCGATAACCCTCATAGGTGCGTAGGTATAATTCGTACCACCGCTGAAGTCGTATTGCACGTTCATACCATTCAGATGGTTGAATACGGCAAGATTGTCTGCTGTCGCATAGATTCTCAAAGACTGCATCTTGATTGCCCTTGCCCATTTTGCAGGGAAAGTGTACCCGAGTTGGATGGACTTGATGGCAAAATATGATGCGTCAATAAGGAACCTGTCTGTGGAAAGGTTTCCAGAACCTATCTGTACGGCAGGAACATCCGTAATGTCTCCAGGTTTCTGCCAGCGGCGGAGGGCGTTTTTATGCCAGGTGTTTCCGGCATAGCTGACTTCCATAGAACTTGCATACAGGGAATCATAAACCTTTCCGCCGATTGAGAATGTCGTCAGGAAAGAGAAGTCAACCGGACCTATATGGAATTCTGAAGCGAATGAACCCTGAAGGTCAGGCTCGCGGCTTCCCAAGTAATATCTGGAATTGTTTGCAGTTGCCTTATCCTTGGTAATATAGTCAGTCCCCTCGATTTTGTTCCCGTTTTCATCCTTTTGATATGCCCAGTAAAGTTGCATTCCGGTTGCCGGATCCACACCTGCTGACTTCGGCATATAATAAGTGTACATAGGCATACCGACTTTGATGACCCTGATTCCAGACGTGATCGTGTCAGACTCAGTGAGCGCGAGGACTTTGTTCCAGTTCTTGTAAAACATCAAAGTAGAATTTGCCGAGAACTGTCCCTTGTTGAGCCAATTGACCCTGAACGATGCTTCAAAACCCTGGTTGCTCATCGAACCGACATTTGCATCATAGCCGGAGAAACCTGTGGACAAAGGCATTGGATAATTGAGAAGCATATCGGTGGTCTTGGAATTGTAGTATTCCACCGAGAAATTCAGGATATTGCGGAACATACTTGCTTCGACGCCTGCGTTCCAGGTTCCTTTTTTCTCCCAAGATACCCCCGTGTTCTCAAGCGAGGATACCACGGCTCCTGCATTGTTGGCATTCGCCCAGGTCAAATCATAGAAAGACTGCCAGGCATAATATGTCTGGAGATTATCGTTACCCAACTGTCCGTATGAAAGTCTGAGGGTCATATTGTCTATACATTTGACGTCTTTCATAAATTTCTCTTCAGAAAGCCTCCAGGAAGCACCAAGTGACCAGAACTGTCCCCAACGGTTATCCCTGTGGAATCTTGAGGATCCATCCATTCTCCAGGTCGCTTCAAGATAATAGCGGTCTGCATAGTCATAAGCCAAACGGCCGAAATAAGACTCGATTTTATAGTCAATCTGGTAAGAATTGGCATCATCGAGGTTTACCGCAGGAGCCAGCTCTTCGATTCCCGGATACACCTTTGTCCTTTCGGCATAAAGATAATTGTACTTGTAACGATAGAACTCGTGTCCGAGCTGTGCAAGGATATGATGCTCATCATTGAATGTCCTCTCGTACTTGAGAATCTGGTTCCAAGTCCAGGAGAAGTCACGATTACTGTACTTAGACACAGAACCTTCAGTACTTTTGCCGTCGCCGTGATTAGGATCGTAGTATGATGAATACCTGGTGTTCACTATATCTGTTCCGAAGTTTGAAGTGAAAAGCAGGCCCTTGAAGATCCCCATCACCTCGTCATCTCCCCCGAGGTTCACATACGCCCTGACACTCACATTGTCACGGGTGTTGCCATATTTGTTCAGATACCTGTCGCCAAGGGAGTTGAAATCCTTGGCAGTAGGACGTCCACCTTCTCCATAATCGTACCCGCCGGCATTGTTCCCGTTTTCATCCTTGAGATAGACAGGATAGATCGGAGCCATAAATTGTGCCGTGTACCAAACGTTTGAAGTATAGGTTCCGCTGGACAGTGCCTGAGAATTTGAAGTCGTGTACGCATAGGAAGCATTGACACCGGCGCCAAGCCATCCGTTTACCTTGTGGTCAACCCCGGCTCTGAAAGAAGCCCTGTTGAAGTTGGTATTGATGAGGATACCATCCTCGTTGAGGTAGCCAAGAGACATCATATACTTCGTTTTGTCATTGCCACCGTTAACGCTGAACGAATAGTCCTGACGGATTGCCTGATGATTGGTAATTGCATCAAGCCAGCTTTCGTTATATGCCGAAACAGCATCATCTCTGACCATACCAGTTGCCGGGTCGATAAGAGTGGACCAAGTATAATTCTTGAACGGGTTATACTGCTCTCCGCCAAGCGTTGTACCGAATTTCTCGGAGGCAAGCTTGCTTGCATCATCGAAAGAGTAGCCTCCATCAAAAATATATCCGTTTCTAGTCGCCTCGTAAGCGAGTTGTACAAATTCCTTCTGGTCCACGAGATCGTAAGTCTTGTATGCGCGGGACTCAAAACCCACCTCAGCCTTGAAATTGACATTTGCACGCCCTTCATTGCCCCTTTTTGTAGTAATGAGAACGACACCGTTGGATCCTCTTGAACCATACAATGCCGCAGCTGACGCATCCTTCAGAACCGTGAGGGATTCAATATCATTAGGGTTGATTGCAGAAATGCTTCCATCATAAGGAATACCATCCACGACATAAAGTGGGGAAGAAGACGCATTGATGGAACCAAAACCACGGATGATTATCGAAGCACCTTCTCCCGGCTGTCCGGAGCTGGATGCCGTAGTGACACCGGCAACCATTCCTTCTATTGCCTTGCTGACACTTGTTACGCTCCTCTTTTTAAGAGACTCACTTTTGATGGCTGTAGCAGAGCCCGTGAATGATGATTTCTTTGCCGAGCCATACGCTACCATCACCACCTCATCGAGACTCTCGCTGACGAGAACAATATCTATAGAGGTCTGCCCATTTACGGCAACCTCTACATTCTGATATCCAACACAGGAGAAAACCAATGTGGCGTTAGAAGCTGCCTTGATGGAATAAAATCCGTCTGCATTGGAATTAAGACCATTCTTAGTACCTTTCTCAAGTACAGAAGCAAATGGTATCGGTTCTCCAGTGGATGAATCCTTGACTGTACCACTGACAGTCTGGGTTTGAGCATAAGCAGACAAGCCTATGGCTACAAACACGCTGGTAAGAAGAATTTTGACTTTCCTCATAAGTTTACCATTTTAGAATTAAACATATATACCTTTTAACGATGTTTTCATACTAATACAGGAACCGGACAGACATCCTCGTTGATGTTCCGCCATAGCCTGCTGACCACTGCACACTAAAACGGGCGTTTATTCGTGCGCGAATTGCAAATGTCATCATTTAATTTGACAAAAACAAATCTTTTAACTATTGCAACTCAATGAGTTAAATATCTGT
Source organism: Candidatus Cryptobacteroides sp. (assembly GCA_051878255.1). GTDB lineage: Bacteria > Bacteroidota > Bacteroidia > Bacteroidales > UBA932 > Cryptobacteroides. The sequence continues at coordinate 5,305 of JBJEJT010000462.1, forward strand.
ATTATTGTTCTTGTTATGATTTTGCTTTCAATTATTAATTTTAAAGGTATCAAAACTTATAATTTGAAATGGAGGAAAGAGAAATCTTGTAATGCGTAAAATGTGAAAAAATTACGTACAATCGCTCTCTGAAAGTGTTTTGAGGTCATAATTATGCCTTCTGCAGCGAGCCAGAGTGTTCCTATGGACTTTGAAATCGGCAGCCACGGCGGTCAGACTCCTGCCGGATGCCAACATTTCTTCTATTTCTCTGCTGTTATTGCATATTCTGACGACCTTGCTTCCGCAACCCTTAGGTCGTCCAAGCCGGATTCCCGACTTTTTCCTGGCTGCCAGCGCCTCCTTGGTCCTTTGGGAAATCAGATTCCTCTCGATTTCCGCTGCAAGGGCGAAAGCAAATGCTATGATTCTGGAATTGATGTTGTCCGACAAGTCAAAACTGTCCTTGATGGTGTGGATGCGGATATGACGCTGTGAGCAGTAGTTCAGGATGGACATTATCATCAACATATTCCTGCCCAAACGGGAAATTTCGGTGCATACGATGAGGTCTCCCGGCTGCATCTTCCGTATTGTTTTCCCAAGCCGTCTTTTCTCCCAGGGGATTGTTCCGGAGGCGGATTCTTCCACCCATTTGTCAATTTTGAGGTCAGTGGCGTTGCAGTAGTTCCTGATTTCAAATGTCTGGCTTTCCGAATTCTGCATTTCGGTGCTGACACGGATGTAGGCGATGTTTGACATAGTTTATGTGTTTTGAGTTATGATTTGTTCGTATGGTTTCGAGTTTCTTGCCACTTTTCAAGACCGGATGGGAAGGTCCGGACAATTTCACTTGCATTGAACAGGTTCTCGGGAACTAATATCTGGCAAATGCCGGCAGTGACGGTGTTGAAACAGGAACAGTTCAAGACTTCCCGTCTGGTCTTGTGTATATCCGTGTCGGTGTTAAAATCTGAAAGGAGCCTGTTCTCCCAAATCCCGGGGACTGTTTTTACGGTCCTCTGTTGGGGTATGCACTGCTGTGCCGACTCTTTGGGCGGAGGTTTC